>JBAZDD010000040.1:0-11474 GCA_041654635.1 Candidatus Muiribacteriota bacterium | reverse complement strand
GATTACTGATTACGGCTTTTAAGGTTCACTCGCGATTTTGTACGCGATTCACACGCGTTCTATTCGCGTTTCATTCCCGTTCCATCCGCAGCTCCTAAGCTCCTGCTTTTACGGATCACGGATTACCGATTACTGATTACCGCTCTTAAGTTTCACCCGCGACTTTGTACGCGTTACATTCCCGTTTCATCCGCGTTTCATACGCGATTCACCCGCGACTTTGTACGCGTTTTTAAATCTTGAGAATTAATTAATTAATTGTTATCATGCAATTATGATTATAGTATTGGGAAAAAATATAACCGAACAGGAAAAAATTAATATTCTTGAAAGAATAAAAGAAAATGGACTTACTCCCCATATATCAGAAGGAATAGAAAAAACATTGATAGGAGTAGTAGGTGATGAAAGAATTCTTCAGGCAAAACCCCTTGATGGAATGCCAGGGATTGAGAAAATAATACAAATTCTTAAACCATTTAAACTTGTAAGCCGTGATTTTAAAAATGAAAATACTGTAATTGAAATTAATGGCAATAAATTTGGAAATGGTGATTTTGATTTTATAGCAGGTCCATGTTCAGTTGAGTCAAAAGAACAGATTTTTTCAACTGCAAAATTTCTTTCACAGAAAGGGATAAAATATCTTCGTGGTGGTGCTTTTAAACCAAGAACTTCACCATACAGTTTTCAGGGACTTGGAGTTGAAGGTCTTGAATATATGCGTGAAGCTGCAAGATTATATGATATGTCTGTAATAAGTGAAGTTGTAGATGCCCGTGATATAGAGCTGTGTTATAAATTTGTTGAAGTTTTTCAGGTAGGCGCCAGAAATATGCAGAATTTTAATCTGCTCAGAGAACTTGGCAATCAGTCAAAACCTGTTTTATTGAAAAGAGGAATGAGCTCCACAATAAAAGAATGGCTTATGGCAGCTGAATATATAATGCTTAAAGGGAATTCAAATATAATTTTATGTGAAAGAGGAATAAGAACTTTTGAAGATTATACTCGAAACACTCTTGATCTTTCAGCAGTAATTGCAGCAAAAAAAGAAACTCATTTGCCAGTTATAGTTGACCCTTCTCATGGAACCGGAAGAAAAGACATGATTTTAAAAATGACATTGGCTGCTAAAGTTATCGGGGCAGACGGAGTTATGGTTGAAGTTCATCCTGAACCTGAAAAAGCTCTTTCTGATTCTGCACAGTCAATGAATTTTAAAGAATTTGACAATCTTATTACTGAGGTTAAAAAACTGAAATGGCCTCAATAACCACAGATGTATATAACTGTATTCAGAAATATGAGCTTATTAAGGAAAATGATAATATTGCTGTAGGAATTTCTGGTGGCAAAGACAGTGCAACTTTGCTTCATGTTCTGGGATTACTTAAAAAAAAGTTAAAAATTAATCTTACTGCAATTCATATTATACCAAGAAAAAATTATGAGCAGGAAAAAATTGATAAAATAAATATGTTATGCGAAAAAATTGATGTGCCTGTGATTATGGTAAACACAAATATTCTGGATTATATTGAAGAATTGAAATTAAAGAAAGATATATGTTTTCTCTGTGCTCAAATGAGAAGAAAAGAACTTTTTTTAACAATGTCAGAAAAGAAAATTTATAAACTCGCACTGGGTCATCATAGAAATGATGCCATAGAAACTTTTATGATGAATATTTTTTATTCAGCACAGGTTTGTACAATGATGCCAAAACAGACTCTTTTCAGAGGGAAAATTGAAATAATCCGACCGTTATATACTGTCAGGGAAAAACGAATAGAAAGTTACAGTAAAACAAATGAACTTCCAGTTTTCGGATATTGTTGCATGCAGTCAGAAATTTCTAAAAGAAAAGAAATGAAAGATATGATTGCTTACCTTTCTGAAAAAAATCCAAAAGTAGAGTATAATATTTTTAATTCCATGCACAATATTAACCTTGATTACTTGCCGAAGGTTACCGGTATTAATCATCAAAAAAATTGAAATATGATAATACTTTTTATATTATTATCTAACTTTAAACAGAAAGGAGGAGGATAGATTATGGAGGCTTTGGGTTATCACGTAATGCTCGAGCTTTTCGATTGTGACAGAGATGTCCTCAACGACAGAGACAGAATTGAAGAACACATGTTAATGGCAGCAAAAAAATCAGGTGCAACAATCATTCAAACAGCTTTTCATCAGTTCAACCCTCAGGGAGTAAGCGGGGTGGTTGTAATTGCTGAAAGTCATCTAGCAATTCACACATGGCCTGAATTTGGTTATGCAGCAGTAGATGTTTTTACATGCGGAAACACTGTAGATACATTTACAGCATACAGATATTTAAAAGAAAAGTTTGGTGCTCAGATTGTTAAAACGTATGAGTTGAAAAGAGGAGAATTATTCCAGAAGAATCTTGTTTCAAAAACCCAGGATTTACATATTGAAAGACTGGATTTTGAAGAACGTAATGAAGAAGGAGAATTAGAAAATGCTTGATGGTGGCTCTATAAGATTTAATGAAAAACACAGCGACGATTACGGTATATTTATTGACGCAAGCGAAATCCTTTATTCAAAGAAAAGCAAGTTTCAACTGGTTGAAGTTATAAATTCTAAAACATGGGGTAAAGTTTTACTTTTAGATAGAAACATAATGACGACAGATGAAGATGAATTTGTTTATCATGAAATGATTACGCATACACCGTATTTCTGTCTTGATAATGCAGAAAGTGCGCTGGTTATTGGTGGTGGTGATGGCGGAACAGTGAGAGAACTTCTTAAACATGACAGTATGAAAAAAGTCACCCTTGTTGAAATAGATGGTGATGTCATTGATGTATGTAAAGAGTTTTTTCCAAAGATAGCATGTGCTTTCAATGATCCTCGTCTTGAAGTCAAAGTGGAAGATGGTATTGAATTTATTAAAAACTGTGAATACAAATATGATATTTTAATTATTGATTCATCAGATCCGTTTGGACCTGCAGAAGGTTTATTCAGAGAAGAATTTTACAGAAACTGTAAAAAATGTCTGAAACCAGATGGAATACTTACATGTCAGGCTGGAAACTCCTTTGTAACAGATGAATCAGTAATTGCATTTCAGAATCTTAAAAAAGTTTTTGGTAATGTAGAATATTATCTTGCAAACATACTTACCTATGGTGGATTATGGGGATTTGCATTTGCTTCAGATAAATCAAAATCAGAAAATTTTAATTTGGATTTATTTAAAAAAGAAAATCTTGATTTGAAATATTATTCTGACAAAATGCATAAAGCAGCATTCTCAATACCACCATTTTTTGAAAAAAAGTTGAACAAACCTTTTGAAAAAAAATGAAAATATTCAAAGAAATAATAATTTTTTTGATATCAGTAACAATTATTCTCGCGGCGGTCATATTATATGTCCGCCAACAGAATTTTTCACAGTCTCATATAGACATTTCTGAAGCTCAATCAATGGAAAAAAAAGAATTCAATCAGAATAGAACAAGAGAAATAATACTAACAAATACAGAATTGCCTGAATCTGAGAATAATCAAACAGTTTCTTATGAAGATTATAATATTCTGACAAAAAAAGCTCCACTGAAATGTCAGAAAGGTGAAAAAATCTGGGATATTCTGCAGAGAGTAGGCAAGGAAGCCGAAGTTGAATTCAGATATCCATCACAGTCAGCGCTTGGTGAATTTGATTTGACAATAGATATTGAAGCATTATCCATAAATGACATACTTGAAATTCTTTTAGGAGATGAAAATTATTTCTGGTATAATAGAGAAAATAATATTGTTGTAATCATGAGGAAAGGATGAATAACTGCCGTATATGTGGCAAAGAATTATGGAATATTCATGACAGAGTCTGTGAAAACACTCGATGTTTTGTTGAATATGAACTTTCCAAGAAAAAAAAGCTTGAAAAACTGCTTATATATCATGAAGTAATAGTTAATCCTGAAAATAAAAAAGTTTTCAGTCTTTTCCCCTCAAGACCATGGTCTTCAACCTGTGTAGATAATCTTCACATTAATATGGAAAAAAAATGGAGTGCGGAAAAATCTTCTGAAGAAACCAAAAGAAAATTAGATGAGATTAAATATATGCAGAGAGTTATAAAAAAAGTCGGTTATTCAAATCTTAAAAAAGTGCTTCTGAAAATAGAAAAAGCAAAAGGAAATGTAAATATATCAAGAGAAATCGAATGGCTTCGTGAAATTGGTATTTTAAATTTTTTTGATTTTCAGATTAAAAATACCAGTGCAAGTACAAGTGAAGCAATCACTAAATAACTTAAGTCTGTAAACATTCCAGCTAATTTTTTCATTTTCACCTCCGGGTTTTGGGGTCAGATCCCTACATTTGACGTTGTTTTTTAATGTTAAATGTAGGGATCTGACCCAGCTTTTATATCGGTAAAAATGAAGAAAAAAGTTAAAGTTTTTCTATAAGTTTGCTTGAAGGATTTATTCTTACAGTTTTTCTGGGTTTGCTTCTACCGGTAGTTCCATCTGGAAGAACAAATTTTCTTGGAGTGGTTTTTGTTAATACAAGACTGCCTATACCAGGTAAAATAGCTCTGTCACGATTTTTTAACTCTTCAACTATAACCTTTACAGCCTCGTCATAAACTCTATTAATTAAATCCTGGCTGAGATTAAGTCTCTGACCGATTTTTCTTACCATTTCCTTTTTAGTCATAACACCCTCCTTTAAACTATATATAATTATAATGTAATAGTCACTTGACCGTCAAATTTTACTGTGATAATATTTTATCAACGGGGCGTGGCGCAGTTGGCTAGCGTACTTGCATGGGGTGCAAGGGGTCGCAAGTTCAAGTCTTGTCGCCCCGACCAGGGAAAATTAAACAAGAAAAAAGGAAATTTAATAATGGATATAACTGGTTTAAAAAAAGCAATATTACCGCTTGTTGACCCTGAAATGTCTGAAAAATTTTTAAAAACTCTGAATGCATTTATTGAAAATTTACAGGATAAAGATTTAAAAAATAATCTTCATTATTCTTATCAGGATATTTATAGAAAAATCTATGTAAATTTTTTAAATCAGCAGAATGAAGAATTAAGATTTTTCTTAAGATACTCTGTTCTTGAAGATTTAATTTCAGGTGAAAATATTGAAAAAGTATCCAATCTTGATATTTCTGACGGTTCTTCAGAAGAACTCGAATATCCTGTTTATTATGCTGATGAATGGCTTAGTCTGGTTAATTCTGATGAAATTCCGTCAAGTGCGGGTGATGATTTGTCAAAAATGAAAAAAACTCAGACACCAGCAGAAAAATTAAAGGATTTTCTTGAAAAGCACAGCACGGAAAAAAGAAATCTTGAAAAAATAGTAGTGCTCAGACAAAATTATATAACCTCAATACATCAATACTGGAAAAATATATTAATGTCTATTGTGACAAAAGATGAGCTGGAAACAGCTTCTTTTGGAGATAAAGTAAAAAATGATTCCGACATTGCAAAAATGCTTGAACTTCTTCCAAAGCTTATGGCTGTAAATCAGAGGGTAAGCGGGCTTTTAAATCAGATTTCATCGGCTGTGAAAGCAATTGATTCTCTTAAAAGCGATGTTTCAGAAGAGGATCTTGCAAAAATCCAGCAGGAAGAAAGTACTCTTATTGTTGAAGAATATAAATCAGTTAAGCAGATGTACAAAATGTGTGTTGGTCGTCAAGGGAATGAGTTCCCCATACTAATAGATCAGTTTATGCCATTTTCATTTCTCGACAGAAAAAAAGTGATTGAACTTATAAAAAAAGTTCATTATCTTGATCCTGATATTTTTTATAGAAAATTTTTAGGCATTGACAGTAATAATCCGCCATTCTGTCTTCTGGCACCCGTTTATGGAAAGCAGGGAGTTTGCTGGGAAGCTATACCTAAAGTAAACAGAGAAACAGGAAGAGGTAAAATTGCCATTCCAATTTATCCATCAGTTGATGAAGATCAGATTGTCATCCGTGGTCTTGGTGATTACAGATGGCAGAAAATGAAAGAAATTGCAGGATTCAGATGGATGAACGAAGGTTTGACAGGTCATTATTATGAATATCATGAAAATATGAAAGCTGAAAAAAAGAAAGGTAAACCGGTTCAGTTCAATCCAGATTTAAAGGAAAGTTTTATAGAAAATTATATTTTATGGATAAAATTTGAAAGTCAAGGAATGCAGAAACTGGATAAAGATGTAAGAAAAATATTCTGGCTTTATATGCCTTTCCCGGATGAAGTTAAAGAAGTTTTAAAAGACAGAGGATTTCATTATAAACAGCTGTATGAAAATGATCAGAGAAAAGCAGTATCGCAGGGGTACTAAAAAACCGCGAATGAAACGCGGATAAATCGCGGATGAAACGAGAGTAAACCTTAATAGCAAGAACAAAAACAATTAAAACGAACAATAACGGAGAAATAAAAGAATAAAGCATTAATCAGATGAAGATGGAAACCTCGGCTTTAATGAGGAGGCTCCGTCAAAAGATGATTAATTGCTTTATATTATTTTGGAGTGTGGTGAGTGATATTGTTTTTGTTCTGTGATAATCTGTGATAATTTGATGAAATATATATATGAGTAAACCGGTGAGGTGTTAATTGAGACGTGAAACTAAAAAAATAATGGTTGGAAATGTTCCAGTAGGCGGAAAAAGCCCAATCTCCATACAGTCAATGCTTACAACACAGGCAAAAAATATAGAAAAAATTGAACAGGAAATTAATTATATACATCAGGCAGGATGTGACATAATAAGACTTGCAGTTAAAGATGAAGAAGACGCTGACGCTTTAAAAACAATAGTGAAAAAGTCACCAATCCCTGTTGTTGCAGATATTCATTACAATTTCAGACTGGCATTAAAATCAATAAAAAATGGAGCTTCAAAAATTAGAATAAATCCGGGTAATATTGGGAGTGACAGCAATGTTGAAGCAATTATTAAAACAGCTGAAGAATATAACTGTCCAATAAGAATAGGAGTAAATTCAGGAAGTCTTCCCTCAAAATATCATACACCTACTCCTGAGGCTATGGTTGAAACAGCGCTCAGCTATATTGACTTTTTTGAAAAACATAATTTTGAAAAAATAATAATATCTTTGAAATCATCTTCAATTGAAACCACAGTAAAATCTTATGAACTTCTTTCAGATAAATGTGATTATCCTTTTCATTGCGGAATTACAGAAGCCGGACTTCCAGAACATGGAATAATAAAATCTTCAGCAGGAATAGGAATACTTATTTGGAAAGGACTTGTTGATACTTTCAGAATTTCCCTTACTGCTCCACCAGTTGAAGAAATAATATGTGCAAAAAGGCTTTTAAAATACATGGGTGTTCAGATTGAAATACCAGAACTGATTTCATGTCCAACCTGCGGAAGATGTGAAATTAATCTTTTTGAACTTGCAAAAGATGTAGAAAAAATAATATCTTCATTAAAAAAACCGATAAAGGTTGCTGTTATGGGCTGTGTAGTTAATGGTCCGGGTGAAGCTAAAGAAGCAGATATTGGAATAGCCGGCGGCAAAAACAAAGGTATAATTTTTATTAAAGGCGAACCAGTTGAAACAGTTGATGGAAACATGCTTCTTGAAAGATTTAAATTTCATTTAAGTAAAATTGTTTAACTTGTTAGATTTGACAATATATTGTTTTTCTTTTAAATTAAATACAACTTGCTTTTTTTAAGGAGGAAAAATGTTTGAAGACATACTAGGAGAGATACAGAAGATTGAACAGCAGGCACAACAGGCAATTGACAAAGCAAATGAAGAAAAAATAATTAAATTAAAAAAAGCAAAAGAAGAGTATGAAGATAGAATTTCCAAACTCCATGTTTTTGAAAGAGAACTTCTTGAAAAAACAATTGAAGAAATGAAAAAACAGGGCGAACAGGTAGCAGATGATTTAAAAAAAGAATTTGATAAAATGGTAGGTGAAGTTATATCACAGAGCCAGGCTAAAAAAGATATGGCTTTAAGCAAACTTTCAGAAGGGTTAATTTAATGGCACTTCAAAAAGTAATCAAACTTGGTGTGATTGTTTTAAAAGAAAAAAAGCAGGAACTTGTACGCCTTTTACACAAATTTGGAAATATTCAGTTTGTTTCAAAAGATGATAAAGAAAACATTTCTAATACAGAAAAAATTGATGATAAATTAATAAATGATATTAATCAGATAAAAAATGCTCTTGCTCTAATTCAGGAATATGGTGAAAAAAAAGGTTTTGCTGACCTTTTTAAACCGAAAAAAGAATATACCCTTGACAAACTTGAAGAATTTTCAAAAAGCACTAAAAAAGAAACAGCTTTTTTAATAAATGAAAAGCGCGAAACTTTAAAATCACATGAATCAAATCTAATGTTTCTTGAACAGAATAAGGAAAAATATTCCAAATGGGAATTTACAAAAATACCATTTCATATTTCAAATAACCTGATTTTTACCTCAATTCATTTTATCGCAGGAAATCCTGATAAATTCAGCCTGCTTGAACAGAAACTTTCTTCAGAAAACATGCCTTATGAATTAAAAACTAATCAGGAAGGAAACACATCATACGGAGTACTTTTTACATTAAAAGAGCATGAAGCTTCCGCTGTGAGAATGGCAGCAGACTCAGGTCTTATTGTAGAATATTACGATATTGACAAATCTTTTGATGAAGAAATTGCAGAAATTGAAAAACAGATTATTCAGGTTACAAAAGAAATTTCCAATGTTAAAAATGAGATTACAGAACTTGCCGAAATAGAAGAAGAGCTTTCAACTATTTCTGATTCAATTGAACTTGTGATTGAAGAAAAAAATGCATTAAATAAATTCGCAGAAACAGAATATACATCTTATGTAAAAATCTGGGTTGCTGAAAAAGACAGTGATAAACTTAGAACTTATCTTTCTAAAAACATTCAGGAATTAGAAATAATGGAACTTCCAGTTGAAGAAGAGGAAAAAGTTCCTGTTATTTTTTCAGGTAACAGTTTTACATCACCATTTCATGCAATTACTTCAATGTATGGAATACCAGATAAAGGTGAATTTGACCCTACTCCATTGTTTGCACCATTTTTTGTGCTTTTCTTTGGTTACTGTCTTTCTGACGCGGGTTATGGTCTTGTAATTCTTCTTGCAAGTATTTATGGAATGACAAGAAAAACTATTGATAAAGAAGTTAAAAAAGCAATGGCACTGATGATGTACTGTGGATTATCAACAATGGTAATTGGTGCATTGTTTGGCGGCTGGTTCGGGCTGCCACTTGATACAATGGATAACTTTGTTTCAAGATTTCTGCTTTCATTTAAAATGGTTGACCCTAATAAAGATGCTCTTCTTATTCTCGGTATTGGATTACTACTTGGTGTGATACAGATTTTGTGGTCAAAAATGATTGCAGCATATAAAAGTTTTGCAAATGGTAATATGACAGCATTTTTTGAAGAAGTGCTCTGGTTTATTTATCTTGGATTCTTTTTTCCAAGTGTAATAAAATATGCAGGTTATATTGAAGGAATGGGATGGCTTTACTCAGGATTTCTTTATATGGCAATTATAATGATAGTCTTTTACCTTGTTACAGATAAATCTAATATATTCCTGAGACCATTTTTAAGTGGACTCAAACTTTATGATACAATCGGTTATTTTGGTGACGTGCTTTCCTATGCAAGACTTATGGCTTTAGGACTTGCAACAGGTGGTGTGGCACTTGCGATAAATCTTATAGCAGGAATAGTCGGTGATATGATTCCTGTTGTGGGAATATTCATTCAGATTGCAATTCTAATTTTTGGACATGCTTTTAACCTGGTGATGAATATACTTGGTTCTTTTGTTCATTCAATGAGACTGCAGTTTGTTGAATTTTTCAGAAAGTTCTTTGAAGGCGGCGGAACAGCTTTCAAACCTTTTAAAATGACTCCCAAATATGTGAGAGTAATAAAAGATTAAAATTTTTCAGGAGGAAAAATGGTAGAAGGTACAGTTAATTTACTTGAGGTATTTGACTGGGGATTATTTATGGCAATTTTGGGTGCAGCGAGTGCAGTAGTTTTTGCAGGTATTGGTTCATCAATCGGAGTAGGTATTGCGGGTCAGGCAGCTTCCGGTGTTGTATCAGAAGAACCTGAAAAATTTACTAAATGTCTTATTTTACAGGCACTTCCTGCAACTCAGGGTATCTATGGATTCCTTGGTGGATTCTTTGTAATGATGAAATTAGGATTTTTTGGTGATCAGATTATCAATGTGTCTAACGCTTTAGGATGGCAGATTCTTTTTGCAGCATTGCCTGTTGGTATTGCAGGACTTCTTTCTGGTATTTATCAGGGAAAAGTTTCCGCTTCATCAATGGCAATTGTTTCTAAAAATCCAAACGACTATGCAAAAGGTATTCTTTTTGCAGTTATGGTTGAAACCTATGCGGTTTTCGGACTAGTTATAACATTGTTGCTACTTAACGGACTTATCAAGTAGGAGGACCTAAAGTGTCAGTTAAAGACATAACAACTCAAATAGAGAAAAAGGCTCAAAACAGAGTTGCAGAAATCAATGCCGAGCTTGAAAAAGAATTATCTTCACTGAAAGAAAAATACGAAAAAGTAATTTCTGACAGAGAAACACTTATTAAAAAAAGTGTTGAACGAAAAGGTGAAGAAATAAAAAACGGTATTGTTACAAGAGAAAAAATCTCTGCAAAAAACAATCTTCTGAGAGAAAAACAGAAAATTGTTCAAGGCGTATTTAATGATTTTTTCAGTAAAATAAGTGGGCTGACAGTTGATAAATATGTTTCATTCTATGCTTCCATACTAAAAGAAAACCAGATTACAGGAAGAAAATACACTTTGATAAAAGTTGAAACAGATGACAGAATTAATCAGAATTTTGTAGCTGAACTTGCAAAAGCAGCTGATGTTGAACTTACATTATCAGAGCAGAAAATTTCAGGTAAAACCGGTGGTTTTATTTTAAAATCTGATTATCTTGAGCTTGATTTTACTTATGAAGCAGTAATGAGAACTTTACGCGAAAACAGAGAAAGTGACATAGTAAAAATTCTTTTTAAAACAACGGAGTGAAATATGACTGACAGCAGATATGCGCATATATATGCAAGAATAAAGTCACTTGAAAATAAAATGCTTGGAAACAGGGATTTTATAAGACTGGCTGAGGCAGAAGATAAAAGTAAATTTTCATCCATACTCAGCGATACTGCATATGATGAGGATTTTGAAAAAATTGACATTAATAGTTTCTATTACAAAAAATATGCTGAATTCAGAAATTTCATGCTTAAATCTTTACCAGGTGAAAAATTTCTTGATGTTTATTTTTCAGCTGAAGATTTCAATAATATTAAACTATATGTAAAATCAGATAAAATTGATTTTCACAATCCTTTTCTGCTTAAAG
>JBAZDD010000039.1:0-11574 GCA_041654635.1 Candidatus Muiribacteriota bacterium | reverse complement strand
TCAGGCTTTAGGACATGCAACCGAGCTTTTCAGAAGGGTAAGAACAGTTACTCTTCAAGGTATAAATGATACTCTTGATCAGAGTGACAGAGATGCTCTGGCAAAAGAAATTGATCAGCTTCTTCTGGGTATTTTAGACACAGCCAATACTGAGTTCAAAGGTGATTTTATTTTTGCTGGAACAAACACAACTGGAGCTCCTTTTGAAATTTCATACGGAAAAGACCCCGGACAGTCATCTAATGTAACAACTCATGATTACAGAAACCCCGAAAATTCTGACAGAATGAATATTAACTTTAATTCTGTAACAGGGGTTAAATACAATGGAAACTCGTCAACAATATACAGGCAGCTTCAGCAGAGTTTAAGTGTAGAAATTAACGATACCGGAAACTATATTTTCGGTGCCGAAAAACATCGGATAACAAGTGGCTCTTTGAATATAAGAAGTCAAACATTGCCTTTAAACAATGCACTGAATTTTAATGGTGAGCTTGATACTCCGCCCCCACCGCCACCAGCATTGCCTCAGGTAGGTGATGGTCCTACTTCCTTTACGGTTGGGATAAATGGCGGGCAGATGGCGACAATTTCATATAATGCTGATACTGACAGTATTCTTGATGTGGCTGATAAAATAAATGAAAAAGCAGTTGGACTGAAAGCAATTGTTGAAAAAGTTAATATTGATAACGAAGATTTTTTTCAGCTTGTTTTTGAAGCAAATGAACCAGGTACCGAAATTATTATGTTTGATTCTGATAAGGCTGGAAGGAAAACCACTTCTGAACCAACTCTAATGGCTATGGGCGGGTTTAATCCAGATGTTGATGGCTTTGGGCACCCTGATTTCCCAGATACTCCAACAGGTGAAGTGATAATTAATGGAAAACAGTTTATTTTAAATGATTATACCACTGTCAGACAGTTTATGAATGCTGTAGTAAACGATCCTGATACTGGAATTTCAGAGTTCAATTATAATTCAGCCACAGGTGTTTTTGAAATAAAGTCTGAACACGGAAAAGCTATTGATATTATTGAAAAAGGGGATATTAATACTCCTGGTAATATGGGGTTTTTTTCAGGTCTTGGAATAAATACCAACGGAAATTTTCTTGAAAAAATGAATATGACAAATAAAATTTTTGGAAATACTTCACTTGGGTCAAGAAATGAAACTCTATCAAATGTAAATAACATTTCATCAGGTTCTTTTGTTGTTAACGGTGCTGTTATTCAGGTTGATGTTCAGGCAGATTCTCTGGAATCTGTTGCTAAAAAAATAAATCAGGCTGATGTTGGTGTTTATGCAACTGTTGAAGAAGATACTGACGGTGCTGGAAATTTCAGACTTGTGTTAAGGTCTCAAAGTCCTGGTGAAATTAAGCTTGAAGACAGAGAAGGAGATATTTTACAGGGGCTTGGATTTATAAACAATTATAATGGACAGTATTATAATTATCCAAAAAATATTGATAATCCGAGAGATATTGGAGTTTTCAGTGTTATTATGGAAATAAGAGATAATTTATATAAAGGTGATAATTTGGCGTTAGAAAAAAATCTTGGTAAAATAGATGTGCTTACTGATAATATATTACAGTACCGCTCAAAAATAGGTGCAAGGGTTCATGCTGCGGAAATATCACAGTCAAAACTTGATGATGTTAGAATTAACACAATAACAATGCTTTCAAATGTTGAAGATGTTGATATTGCAGAGGTTATTATGAAAATGCAGATGCAGCAGAATGTTCAGGATGCAGCACTTAAAACCGGAGCAGGTATTATTCAACGTACTTTGATGGATTTTTTAAGATAGGGTTTTTTTAGGAGGAGTTTTTTAATGCAACTTAATACGAGTAGATTTGGAACGCTTGAAATTAATGAAAATGATGTTTATTTTTTTAAGTATGGCGTTTTTGGTTTTGAAAATTATAAAAAATTTGTTTTTCTGAATGAAGAAGAAAGTATGTTTTCCTGGCTTCAGAGTGTAGATAATCCAGATCTTGCTTTTGTAATTATAAGACCAATTGATTTTTACTATAATTATATATTGGATTTGGATTTGCCAGATGCAAATGATTTAATGATTGATGATAATTCTGAAACGGAAATTTTCTGCATTGTAGTAATACCTGAAGATACTTCCATGATGACTGGGAATTTACAGGGACCAATAATACTCAATAAATCAAGAATGCTTGGAAAACAGGTGATTTCTCTTAATCCTGAGCATAAACTGAAACATTTTATTCTCGATGAACTTAAAAGAAAAGTTGAACTTGAGAAAGGTGATAAAGCTGGGGAGGATAATAGATAATGCTTGTTCTCACCCGAAAGAAAAATGAGAGTATAATTATTGGAGATAGTGTAGAAATTGTTGTGGTGGATATAAAAGGTGATCAGATTAAAATAGGAATAAATGCTCCTAAAAACATTTCAGTACACAGAAAAGAAGTTTACGAAGAAATTCAGAGAGAAAATATTCTTGCAGCTCAGTCTAATATAAAAGCTGGAAAAATCAAAGAGCTTGACCAGTTATTTAAAATAAAAAAGCCAGACGTTGACAAGCATTAAAAATAATTGTTATAATTAAAGATAGAGACATTAAAGTTTTACACAATTTGTGACGATATAAATGCAGGTATCTAAGGAAAGATACCTTAAAAAGCGGACAAGGATGTTTGCGATGAAAAAGTTAAAAATTAAAAATTTAATATGTGTTAAAAATACAAACCTGTTTGAATATTGGGTGAATATTCAAACAGGTTTTTGTATTTTATAAAAAAATATTCTGAAGGCAGGGTGAACCTTCAGAATAAATAAACACACGAAAGGAGGTAAAAACAAAAAACTGAATAAGAAACATTAGCACCCAGCTAATAAATACTTTCTCCGGTATGGATACCGGGAAAAACAATCATGGAGGATTGCTAATGAGTATAGGAATAATTAACCATAACGTAAGTGCGTTAAACGCATACCGTAGTCTTAACCAGACAAACCGCGGTCTAGGGCAGAATATTGAAAAATTATCTTCTGGCTTGAGAATTAACAGAGCAGCAGATGATGCAGCTGGTCTTGCGGTTTCAGAAAAGATGAGAGGTCAGATTGGTGGTCTTGACCAGGCTGTAAGAAATGCTGAACACGGTATTTCAATGATTCAGACCGCAGAAGGTGTGATGGATACAGCACACAGTATTCTGCAGAGAATGAGAAACCTTTCAGTGCAGGCAGCCAATGATAACTACACAACTTACGACAGACAGAGACTTCAGAAAGAAGTTGATGAACTTATTGACCAGGTTGACAGAATTGGTCAATACACAGAGTTCAACACAAAAAAACTTCTTAACGGAAATGCTCTTGGGAAAGCAAACACACTTGATTCAAGAATTCTTACATCGCAGGTTGTAGGTCAGGTTTCAAATGCTGACTATTCAATAACTATTGTTGAAGCTGGAAAAGCTTCCAGAGTTCACGGCTCAACAGCGTGGAATGACAGCAATGGTGATGGAATAACAGATTTAAGAGACCTTGGAATTTCAGGTGATGTTGAACTTCAGATTACAGTTGATGGTAATACAAGAGCGGTTGGACTAAATGAATTTGACAACATCAATGATGTTGTAAGAAAAATCAACTCATCTAACCTTGGAGTGCTTGCTGGTGTTCATAATCATGCTGATGGATTTGATTATCTGACAATGACTTCAAGAAGATCTGGTTCAAGATTCAACATTTCATTTGGTGATGATCCTGACGGTGTTGCAATTGCTATGGGTTTATTTGGAGGTTCAGCTGATTCAAAAGATTCTTCAGTTTACGCTATAATAGATGCAACAGGTCAGGCAAATGCACCTTGGTTGAGATTTAATTCAGGAACAGATACTGTAATTTCAATAGTAAATATTACTGACCAGAGACTGTTCCCAACTATTCCTCCGGGAAAAGCTGACGAAACACAGGTAACAGTACAAGACAGAATACTTGGAAGATTTGTTTCAAATTCAGATATTTTTACTGAAAAAGAACTTTCAACTGCTTACAGTATGTCTGGTTCAATTGATGACGCTCTAACCAGACAGTTGAGAGAATCAGGTCTTTTAAAAGGTTTTGTAATAAATGTTGATGAAGATATAGATTATGGTACTGCTGACCTTAACAATGACGACTATTTTACAGACACATACTCAACAGCAAATTACACATTTGCTGCAATTCCAACTGGAGTTGAAGGTGGAATTAAAAGAGGAGCTGTAGAATACAGTGGTGAAGATTTGAGAGCTCTTACAGATTTAGAAAGAACTTCACTTTTGTCAGTGAGACTTTCAGTAAGAGATTCAAGACAGGTATTTCAGATTGGAGCAAACGAAGGTCAGACTCTTACAGCTGATTTTGCCAACCTTACAGCAGAAGCTTTAGGTTTGACATCAGTGTTAAGAGGAGCGGGTAATATTTTTGACGGAATCGATACACTTGATAATGGAACAAAAACTCAGAAACTTAACCTGAATGTAAGTATCGAAACCCAGAAATCAGCTGAAAAAGCAATTACCACAATAAATAACGCACTTAACCTTGTTTCTGAAGGCAGATCAAGACTTGGTGCTTTCCAGAACTCACTGGAAAAATCAGTTGATTACCTGAACATTGCTTATGAAAATCAGGTAGCTTCAGAATCAAGAATCAGAGACGTTGATATGGCAAAGGAAATTTCTGACTTTACAAGAAATCAGATTCTAATTCAGTCAGGAACAGCAATGCTTTCACAGGCTAATGTGAAACCACAGAGCGTTCTTTCCTTACTGTAACAACAAAAGTTTTAATAGAATAAAAACAGGGTCGGGAAATATTTCCTGACCCTGCTTTTTAAAAAGTAAAAAAATGTGTTAAAATTAATCAAAGGAGGGCTTTATGTTTGATATAAAAAATCTTGAAAATAATTTTACAATAAAAAATGATGAGCCCTCAAAAGGGCTTAATGACAAACAGATAAAAAATGAAAATAATTTTATTAATAAAGTTGAAGAAAGAAAAGAAAAATTTGAAAATTTCAAAGAAAAATACGGTTTTGATGAAAAAGATATTTCTGAAGAAAAAATGGAAAAAGAAATTGAAAAATTAAATAAAGTGACAGAAGTTTTTAATAAAAACCTTAATTTCTCAGTTCATAAAGAAACTGGGCATATTGTGATAAAAGTTGTTGACAATGAAAATAATATAATAAGAGAAATTCCGCCGTCAAAAATTCTTGATATGACTGCGAGATTTAAGGAAATTCTTGGTCTGATTTTTGACCAGGAATATTAGAGAAGAAAGAGGGAGGACTTTATGGCTAATATGCAGATAATGGGACTGGCATCTGGACTGGATATTAATGGCATTATAGATCAGCTTATTGAAATCGAAAGACAGCCTCTTTACAAGCTAATGACAAATAAAAACAATCTTGAGCTTAGAAAAGAGACTATTTCTCAAATTAACATGTCAATATATGATTTTCAGAGTGATGTGTTTAATTTTACTTTAGAAGGAACTTTCAGAGGGAAAAAAGTTGATTCCAGTAATGAAGGTGCAGTATCCGCGAATGCAAGTATTAATGCTGTAAATGGTACTTTCACTTTCAGAAATATTGAACTTGCCACCTCAACAGTTGTTTCTGGTACTGCCCCAATATTTACCTCTAATTCTTTTTCATCCTCTGAATCTATCGCAAGTATTACAACAACAAATTCCTGGCAGACAGCTGGTTTTTCAGCTCCTCCAACAGGAAGCGTTACAATAAATGGTGTTGAATTCAATCTTTCACATTATTCCTCAGTAGATTCTTTTATGAATGCTGTTGTTAATCATTCAAGTGCTGATGTTGACAGTTTTGTGTTTAATTCTGCAACAAACTCTTTTTCAATAACCGCAGCTTCTGGAAAAGAGCTTGTGATGTTTGAAAAATCTTCGGGAACAGGTTTTCTTACTGCTGCAAAAATTCCATTTATTTCAAAAAATACAAAATTTTCTCAGTTCGCTGGTATTACAGAAGGTGCAACTTCAATAACATCAGGTGTTTTCAGCATAAACGGTGTTGATTTCACTATAAACAAAGATGTTGATACCATACAGAGAGTGGTTGACAGAATTAACAATTCTTCTGCAGGAGTTATTGCATTTTTTGATGATGTTACCCAGAAATTTACTCTGACTTCAAAAGATCAAGGTAACCAGTCTATTGTATTAGAAGACAAAAGTTCAAATTTCTTGAGTGCTATGAATGTAAAAGATGCTCCACAGAATCTTGGTAAAAATGCAAGTTTTGAATTTAATGGCGTGTCAACAACAAGAAATTCAAATACATTTGAAATTAATGGTGTAACTTATACACTTTCAGAAGAAACAACAGGTCCTGTCAACATTACTGTTTCAAGTGATCATTCAGACATAGCTGATAAAATTGAAAATTTTGTTGAAAAATATAACTCAATAATGGAAACAATATATACTAAACTGAATGAAGAAAAAGCAAGTAATTCAGCGATTAACTCAGCAGCTAATGATGAAGAAGCAAGAGAACTTATGAAAAAAGGACTGTTGAAAAGAGATCAGACTTTAAGACAGCTTCAGGATGAAATGAAAAACTTTTTTGCAATATCTTTTGCTGGATTTACAATGGAAAATATCGGTCTTAAAGCTGCTGGAGCTGCTGGAGTGGTAACTGAAGAAATGAAAAAAGGATTGATTTCTTTTGACAGAGAAGTTTTTGAAGCAAAACTTGCTGAAAATCCAGAAATGGTTGAAGCAATGTTCAGAAATTCAGGTAAAAAAGTTTTGCATTCTAATGAAGAAATAGCTATTGCTGATGGAAATAAAAAAACTTTTGCGCTTAATTATAGAAATATTGGTCAGGAAGTAAAAATAAAAGTGGATGGGGTTGAATATAAACTTGTAACTGAACCCCAGGCAGCTGATGAATTTTCTTTAAACAGAACCTCGGGACAAATTACTTTTTTTGAAGCACCTGCAAACAATTCCAAAATCCAAGCAACTTTTACTCATGTCGAGGGTAATGAATATTATGAAAATGAGAAAACATTAGGTTCTGGTAACGGTTTCAGAACTAATTTTAGATTAGGAAATAAAAATATAGGACAAAATATTAATATTATTGTTGGTGATGGAAGTGTTTCTTATAATCAGGTTGAAAGAAAAGATGAACTTTCAGGTAATTCTTATTATGTTGACAGAGATACAGGAACTATTACTTTTGCTGAACCAATAGCATCTGATGTTGAAGTTAAGGCTTCATACAGTTATATAATGAGTCAGAATGGTATTTTTAATGAAATGTATGAAGGGCTTAAATCTTATACTGGAATAGGTTCTTTCTATCAGGCTGAAAATTCAATTACCAGTGAGATTAAATCTATTACCGATAGCATTTCAAGCATGTCAAGAAGAATTGAAGGAAGACAGCAGAGACTTGTCAGACAATATACAGCTCTGGAAATGTCTATTAACAATGTTAATTCACAGGGTGCATGGCTTTCACAACAGCTTAATAATCTTGGTTCATGGGGTTAATAGTTTATTATAACGAAAGGAGAAAATATGCTGAATTTTGACAGAGGGGCTGAAAATTACAGAAAAAATCAGGTTGCAACAGCTACTGAAGGTCAGCTGATTCTCATGTTATATGATGGAGCATTAAGATTTTTAACAAGAGCAAAAACAGCTATTGATGAAAAAAACACTCCTGAATCACATAATTATATTACAAAAGCAAGAAGAATAATACTTGAGCTCATGGTGTCTCTTGATATGGAAAAAGGTGGAGAAATTTCTAAAAATTTAAACAGTCTTTACTTTTTCATTAATCAGGAGCTTATAAAAGCTAATATAAAAAAAGATAAAGAAATATTAGATGAATGTTTTGGATTGATTAAAGAATTAAGAGAAACATGGAAAGAAGTAATTGAAAAAAATAAAAAAGAAAATACTGTTTCAGTTGAGTCCCAGACTCAAACAAAAAAAATTGATATAAAAAATTAAAGTTTTGGCAAAAATTTGCCGATAGATATTAGTTTTAGGAGGTGAAAAAAAAGAAGATGTGTCGGGGATGAGGCAGACATCCTTAAAAACTGCGAAAAAAATGTTAAAAAGCAACATGATTAACAAGGATGTTAATCAAAAAAATTAAATAAGAATCAGGGAGGATTTTTATGTCAAGTTTTGGAATAATTAATAACAACGTATCAGCAGTCAACGCGTACAGAACATTAGGAAAAACAAACAGAGGTTTAAATCAGAATCTTGAAAGACTTTCTTCAGGTCTAAGAATCAACAGAGCAGCAGATGATGCTGCAGGTCTAGCGGTTTCCGAAAAAATGAGAGGTCAGATCAATGGTCTTGACCAGGCTGTAAGAAATGCTGAAGATGGTATCTCAATGATACAGACAGCAGAAGGTGTTATGGATACAGCTCACTCAATACTTCAGAGAATGAGAGTTCTATCAGTTCAGGCAGCTAACGATAACTACACAACTTATGACAGACAGAGACTACAGAAAGAAGTTGATGAGCTAATCGGTCAGATTGACAGAATATCAGAATACACAGAATTCAACACTAAAAAACTTCTTAACGGAAACGCTTTAGGTAAAGCAAATTCTCTTGACTCCAGAGTTTTAACAGCTTCAGCTTCAGGAATAGTTGCTAATGCTGACTATTCAATAACTGTTGTTCAGGCTGGACAGGCTTCAAGAGTACATGGCTCTACAGCATGGAATGATAACAACAACGATGCTTTATTTGATTTAAGAGACCTTGGTATTTCAGGTGATGTTGAGCTTCATATTGAAGTTGATGGTAAAGCAAGAGCGGTTGAATTAAATGAAAAAGATAACATTAATGACGTTGTAAGAAAAATTAATGCGGCTAACCTTGGTGTGCTTGCAGGTGTTCATAATGTTGATGGAGTTGATTATCTTACAATGACTTCAAGAAGATCAGGTTCAAGATTCAACATTTCATTTGGTGATGACCCAGATGGAGCTGCTATTGCTCTTGGTTTATTCGGTGGTGTTGATAATTCAGTTGACTCATCAGTTTATGCAATTTATTCAGCTACTCCAGAAGATGCTCCATGGTTGAGATTTACTTCAGGAACAGATACTATTATATCTATAGTAAACATCACAGACCAGAGACTTTTCCCAACAATTCCACCAAACATGGCTGATGAAAGTCAGGTTACTTTGCAGGACAGAATTCTTGGTAGATTTGTTTCTAACTCAGATATTTTTACTGAAAAAGAACTTTCAACAGTTATGAATCAGGATGGAACTGTTAATCAGGAACTTACAGCAAGACTTAGAGATTCAGCTTTACTTAAAGGTCTTACAATAAATGTTGATGAAGATATCGATTATGGTTATGAAGATATGGTTAACTATGATTCAACAGAAACCCTTTCAATTGCAAATCATGCTTATGCAGCAATTCCAACAGGAGTTGAAGGTGGAATAAGAAGAGGAGCAGTTGATTATGATATCGAAACATTAACAGGTGGAACTCTTGAAGCAAGACAGCAGATTTCTCTTGTTTCAGTAAGACTTTCAGTAAGAGATGCAAGACAGGTATTCCAGATTGGTGCTAACGAAGGTCAGACAATGACAGTTGATTTTGCAAATATTTCAGCTGAAGCTTTAGGTTTGACAAACGTTTTAAGAGGTGCAGGTAACGTATTTGACGGTATTGATGATCTTGATAATGGAACAAAAACAGCTAATCTAAATCTTAACATCAGTATCGAAACTCAGAAATCAGCTTCTTCAGCTATAACAATAGTTAACAATGCTTTGAATATAGTTTCAGAAGCTAGATCAAGACTTGGTGCGTTCCAGAACTCTTTAGAAAAATCAGTTGATTACCTTAACATTTCTTATGAAAATCAGGTTGCTTCTGAATCCCGTATCAGAGACGTTGATATGGCTAAGGAAATGTCAACATTTACAAGAAATCAGATTCTTACACAGTCTGGTACTGCTATGCTTGCTCAGGCTAATCAGAAACCACAGTCAGTTTTATCTCTGATAAGATAAGTTCTGATTTAAATTTCTTTAAAATTTTATAAAGAGGGAACCGGTAACGGTTCCTTCTTTTTTTTCGTTTATATCGATAAAAACATTCAAAAAATAAATTATATTTAAATATTAAATTTAATTATTTCGATAATTACAGTAAGCATGGTCAGGTCTTAACCTGCAAAAAAATTAACTAATAATAACATGGATGTTAAGTTGAAAATGAGAGGGAGGAAACAACTATGAGTACAGGTGTTGGTATAATTAATCACAACATTTCAGCAATCAATTCTTTGCGAACGTTACAGGGAACCAACAATGGTTTGAGTGCAAATCTTAAAAAACTATCTTCAGGATTGAGAATCAATTCAGCAGCAGATGATGCAGCAGGACTTGCAGTTTCTGAAAAAATGCGAGGACAGATTAGTGGTTTGCAGCAGGCTGAAAGAAATGCCCAGGATGGTATTTCAATGATTCAGACTGGTGAAGGAGTGCTTGATTCTACCCATAGTATCCTTCAGAGAATGAGACTGCTTGCAGTACAGGCAGCCAACGATTCATACACAAGCTATGACAGAAGAAGAATTCAGGAAGAAATGACTCTGTTGATTGATGAAATTGACAGAATAGCTGACTATACTGAGTTTAACAGAAAAAAACTCATGAATGGAACCACAATAGGTCATGCTAATCCTGGAGACGTAAGAACACTTACTGCTGACGTAACAGGGATTGTTGTCAATGCAGATTATTCAATAACCGTGCTTGCAGCAGGTAATCCATGTAGAATTCATGGAAACAGAAATCTAACAGATGGACCTGATGCTGACAATATTGTAAATTTAAGAGATATTGGAGTTATAGGAGTTCAGGAACTTCATATTGTAGTAAATGGAAACACACATGTATTAGACCTTGAAGAAGAAGACACTCTTCAGGATGTTGTATATAAAATAAACAGCTCAGGAATTCCCGTAAAAGCAGGACTTGATGCTGAAGGAAATGATTTAACTCTTACTTCCACACATTCTGGACCAAAATTCAATATAAGTTTTGGAACAGACCCTGACGGTCTTGCAATGAGACTTGGTCTTCATGGTGGAGTTAATGGAACACTCACAAGTCGTGAAAGAGCTTATGACAGTCAGGGAAATACTTTAGATTTTCCGATATTCAGAAGTGGAACACATACAATAATTTCAATCACAAATATTACTCAACAGGCAATGTTTCCAACTGCTCCTGGTAAAATAAGTGACCCTGGAGGATACACAAGAAGTCTTGGTGTTTTTGTATCAGAATCAAGAAAATTTACTGACAGAGAGCTTGCAAGACCAATAAATTCAACTACACCTGAAATTGGAAGACCTTTATGGCCTGATATTGATGGTGATGGCAATCCAGACCCGGTTGATTTAACAAACAGTGGTTTATTAAAAGGACTTACAATACATGTTGATGAAGAAATCGACTTTGGTGTTTTGCAGCA
>JBAZDD010000038.1:0-11746 GCA_041654635.1 Candidatus Muiribacteriota bacterium | reverse complement strand
TTATCGCTTAATAATATTCTTGATTTATATTCAGGGTGTTCGGCTATAAGCCCGTTTATGATTTCTGTCATTTCTTTTTCTTCATCTTTGTGCTCAATTACAGAAAATACTTCAAATTCAATATCAGATTTCCAGATTTTTTTCATCCAGAATGAAAGTCTTAATGTTTTATTTGCATATTCGCTGTTATCAAAAGCAATTGCGACTTTTTCAATTTTTTCAACTTTTTCAGGAGCAAGAAGCAGTGGTTTATTAATAATTCTTGCAACTTCTTCAACTCCAGAGCCAAGTAATCCGCCAGAGAATTTTGAGGATAATCCAAATATTCCCATTATTATAAGATCATTGTCATTTGCCAGATTTTTAATTTCTTCAGAAAGTATTCCTTCTCTGAGATAACATACTGCTTCAACTTCCTGTTTTTTGCAGTATTCAACAGCTTTTTCAAGTGCCTCTCTGCCGAATTTTTTTATGCTTTCTCTTGAGTTTTCAAACATTTCTGTATAGTTTTCGCCAAGGTCATATCCATCCATAACTGGATTAAACATCATCGGTACAAATGGATGATAAAGTAGTTTGTTTTCGATTACAAAAAGAATGTTAACTTTTGCACCTATGTTTTTTGCAATTTCGCAAGCCATGGATATTGCATTTTTACTGTAATCAGAATTATCAATTGCAACCAGAATGTTATACATTTAAACCTCCTCAAGAGTTTTATTGTAATTTTTTTTAAGCCAGAAGTTAAAAAGAGCTTGTTTTTCATCAGCATCAAGTTTATAATTTTTTATTTCTTTTTCAAGTCTGTTTCTAAGAGTAAAAAGGGTTATTGCTGCTGAAACTGATACATTAAAAGAGCCTACAAAACCTCGCATTGGTATTCTGAATCCACCATCGGCTATTTCTTTTGTTCTGTCAGATACACCTGGATTTTCCTGTCCAAAGAGTATTGCCACTTTTTTATCTAATGGTAATGTATCTATATCAGGATTAGCTGGGTCTGGGTCTGCATAATATATTCGATATCCTTTATCTCTGAGTGCCTTAAAACATTCATCTGTTTTTTTATATTTGTGAATGTTAACCCATTTTTCACTTCCACGACTGACTCTGACGTTTTTATCAAATCTGTTGTAATATTCAAGAGCGTATAAATCTGTAAATCCTGTTGCGTCTATTGTTCTAAGTAATGCTGCCACGTTTGATGGATTATAAAAATTTTCTGCAACTGCTGTAATGTGAGAGCTTCTATTATTTAATATTTCCATGAGTTTTTCATATCGCTGCGGTGTCATTAAGTGTAACAGTTTTTGTTGTTTTTGTTCTGATATTATCATTATATTCCTACTTATTTATTTACTTAACGGGCGCGTTTCTTTCCCGATTCATTCCCGTTTCTTTCGCGTTTTATACGCGTTTCTTTCGCGTTTTATACGCGTTTCTTTCGCGTTTTATATGCGTTTCTTTCGCGTTTTATACGCGTTTCTTTAAAATCTATCATTTTTTCTGAAAAATAACAACTCTGTTAGAATTTGTGCCATCTGAATTGTTTGTGACACCCCATATATTTGCCGTCTTAGTAAACTTCTGCTGATTAATTAATATTCCGAAACATTCAAAGTTTTGATTTAATCCAATTTTAACAACTTCCATAGCTAAATCAATTTTTCCTTTTTTAACTTCACCAACTTCAAATGCAATTATCGCATCTTTTTTTAAAATACGATAAAATTCTCTGAAAACTCTCGACATATATTCTGACCATTTTTCAACTGATTTTGCCATTATTATTTTTTTAGATACTTGTTTCACATCGATATTATTAAACCAGCATCTCAGCCAGTTATCTTCAGCATATTGAACAATATCAAGAAATGGCGGACTTGTGACAATAAGATTGACTGTTGCTGATTTTATATCATATGTTTCTGATGCATCTTTTTCAAGAAATAAGGCTTTAGCAGCGATTTTTCTTAATTTTTCAATTTCTTCTTTATCTTTAAAATCTTTAAGAAGTGATTTTGATTTTTTAATAATTATTTCTTTAACATTTTTATACTCTGGTGTCTGATTTCTTTTATTGTTAATTTTAATCTGTCTTTCCTGAGAAACTGCCTGATTTGGTGGTAATGTATAAACTGAAAAAAAACCTTTTGAATGCCCTGTCAATCTATTAGTCGCTACCATTCTAATCCAGCTGTCTATATAATCTTCCTGCCCTGAATGCTTTCTTGAAATTAAATATTTCCTCAAACTGGATATTTCTTTCATTGTCTGAATTTCATAAAACATTGATAAATCTAAATCTGAATCAATTTCCCCGCTAAAATCTATTTTATTTAATCTTTCAGAAACTTCACTTAATTCAGGTATTTCTATTCTGGGTTTTGAAAGTATCTGACTCAGAGGATTTATATCATTCTGAATAATATTTCTTTCAAGAAGTGCTGCTTCAACAACAGTGGTTCCTCTGCCGCCAAATGGGTCATAAACAATATCATTTTTTTCTGTAAAAAGATTTATGAAAAATCCAGGAAGCTCAGATTTATAACATGCTCTATATGATATTTCGTGAATAGAATGCCCCTGTCTCTGTTTTGAAGTCCAGTATTCATTAATGAATTTTATAATTTTTATTCCATTAACATTAACATTTTCAACTGAAGTTTTTTTTTCGTTGTTTTTGTCTAATGAAAAATTAATTAAAAAATCGATAATATTTTGTTTTATAATCATAAAAAATAATTAGAGCATACTTTCGACTCTATTTTTTATTTCTTCATATAATTTATCTTTTTCAGCTAAAAGTTTTGAACATTCATCAAGCATATTCTGAACAAAAACTTTATCTTCAACGCTTGGAGCATTAATTTTTACATTATAATAAGCTCCCATTATGGCAGCGTTAGCACATAAATTTGCAACACCAGCGTCAGAAAGACAGTTTGAATTACCATAAAAAGCCACTTCTTTTGCAAGTTTCATAACTTCAAACGATTTTTTCATTGTTTCAAAAGGAACCTGCATAGCATATTTGTTTGCATCTTCCATCGCCTGATTTCTGATTTTTATTTCTTCATCAGTTTTTTTAGCAAGTTTTCTGCTTTCTGCCATTTTATTAAAAGCATTTGTATCTTCATCTATGGCATAAAGAAGTTCTCTTTTTAGTTTTTGACCTTTTTCACCAACTTCACCCATTAAATTTTTATGTTCAGTATATTCTTTTTTGTAATAAGTCAGGTTTGTAACCATAGCAGCAAGAGCGGCACCCATAGCACCAAGCATAGCTGCTACAGAGCCACCACCAGGAGCTGGAGAATCACTTGCAAGCTCGTCAGCAAATTCTGTTACTTTCATATCTTTTAAACCTGGTTTTTCAAAATGATATTCAATTATTTTTTTATCAATATCAAAAGGAGTAAGTTCATCTAATCCCATTGAAAGAACCGCTATTCTGATGATTTCTTTTTCAGAAAAAGCTTTTGAAGTTTCCTGTTTATCAAGAAAATATTTACCTGCCTCAAGCATTGCTTCTTTTGGAATAAGTCCGATAAGTTCACTTCCTGTTACTCTTGCCCCAAGTTTTTCAGCCTGCTCTTTAACTGTTTCATAAACAACATGAAGCGGAGTTTCAATATGGTCCATTATATTAATAGTTACCTGAGCTCTTTTGTATTCATCAATATACCAGCCAGCTGCCTGGGTATTTTTTAATAAACCTGGTGTTCTTATTAAATTACCATTCTCATCTTTTTTACTTTTTCCATTTTCGTCTTTTATTGCTCTTCCAACTTCTCTAATTTCATAACCTATTTCTTTAGCAATCTGGGTTCTTGTTGTGTTAAGATTAACATTGTAAGCTATGAGGAATTTTCTTACTCCTATTGCAGTTGCTCCAGCTCTTGCGTTAAATTCTGCCTTGCCATAATCTGGTGCAAAATCAGGATTTTTCATTTTTTCTTCCAGAGCTTCATATTCACCTTTTCTGATATCTGGTAATCTAACTCTGTCTTTTCTCTGAGCGGACATACCATACAAATAAACAGGAATATTAAGTTCTCTGCCAACTTTTTCACCTAATATTTTTGAAAGTTCAATACATTCTTCATATGTAATTCCTGATATTGGAATAAAAGGACATACATCTGTTGCACCCATTCTTGCATGAGCACCTGTATGATTTCTCATATCAATCACTTCAGAAGCTTTTTTTATTCCTCTGAATGCTGCTTCAACCACAGCTTCAGGTGAACCTGCTATTGTTACTACTGTTCTGTTTGTAGCTGCACCTGGGTCAACATCGAGAAGTTTTACACCATTTACTTCTTCTATTGCATCAGTTATCTGCTTAATTTTTTTTAAATCTCTTCCTTCAGAAAAATTTGGAACACATTCTACTATTTTTGACATATTATCCTCCAAAAAAAATTCGTTAACAGTAAACAGTAATCAGTGATCTGTAAACTGTAAACAGTTTTTCTTTAATTATTTCTTAATCTGTTTATTCTATCATCAAGAGCTGGGTGTGTCGAAAACAGATTCATCATACCTTTACCTGATGAAATTTTCAAAGCATTAAAAGCTGCTGCATTACCACTTTCTTCTCTTATCATATTTTCAGGATTATTTATTGTTTTAAGCGCCTGGAGAGCTGCTATCATCTTATCCCTGCCAACAAGCATTGCTGAACCTGAATCTGCTCGATATTCTCTGATTCGGGAAAAAAATGACACAACAATACTTCCTAAAATCATGAAAACTATCTGAAATAAAAATCTTACAATAGAAAACATGAAATAATTGCTTCCTCTTCTGCCTCTATCGCCTTTTGACATTGCTGATGTAACTATATGAGCAATTACTGTAGAAAGAAATATTACAAAAGCATTTACTATTCCCTGAAGAAGGGTCATTGTAACCATATCGCCATTTGCAATATGAGAAACTTCGTGAGCTAAAACACCTTCAACTTCGTCATCGCTCATTCTGTCAAGCAGAGCGCTTGATACTGCAACAAGAGAATTTGATTTGGAAGGTCCTGTTGCAAAAGCATTTACAACGTTAGACTGATATATACCAACCTCTGGCATTTTTTTCAATCCTGCTCTTTCAGAAATTGCATAAACTTTTCTTACAAGTGGATGTGAAGTGTTATTAATAATCTGAACTTTCATCATCCATTTTGCAATTGTTTTTGACATCATCAGCGATATAAAACTGCCAACCATACCATATATAAGTGAAAAAATTGCCAGTGCTTTATAATCCAGTCCATAAGGTGTTAAATAAGGTTGAACGTTAAAAATATTGAGAATTAAAAACACAGTTGACATAATAAGAAAGTTGATAACAATAAACAATCCAAATCTTTTAATCATTTTTACCTCCATAAATTAAGAGTTTTCCGCTACATAAAAATTATGATAACATAGAATAAATTAGAAGAAAAGAGTTAAGGAACAGTGAGTAAGTGAGAAGTGAATAAGAAAATTCAATAACTTAAAAGCAGCGAAAGAAACTTGAGAAAATCAAAAATGAAACTTCAAAGCTAAAAAACAAACATAATATAAATGAACAATAACGGAGTAATAAAACAATAAAGCGTTAATCAGATGAAGGTGGAAACCTCGGTTTTTAGGAGGTGGGTCCGCCAAAAGATGATTAACTGCTTTATATTATTTTGGAGTGTGGTGAATAATATTATGTTTGTTTGATTCTTATGAAAAAACATTTATTATATCGCGAATGAACCTATTTCAGTAATGTGCCGAGTACATATCCAATCTGTCCTGAAGGTATTTTTATCTTCAACCAGCCATTTGCAGCGGGTTCAATAACTTCTACTTCAGTACCTTTTGGAAGACTTACAAGAACAGAGAAATTAGTCCCTGCACCAGTTCTTATATTTGCAGCACTGACATTAACTTGTTTAACTTCACCAGTTGAAGCTGAAACAGCTGAATCAACAACAAAACCACCAAAATACATAAAATATACTCTACAGAAAAGATGGTTACCACCACCTGTTGTTTTAAGTTTTATATCTCGGGAATGTGGAGTATATCTGTAAAGTGAATATGTAGCTTCATTTCTGACAGTTATCCATTCTGTATTGTAATTTATTTTTAATCTAAAGCCTTTTTCAGAAATATTATTTGAAATCCCATCATCATACCAGTGCCTGAAAGTTAAGGCTGCATGCTCAATCTGTTTTTCAAATCCTCTGTAAGCATTATTTTTTGTACCATTATCATAACAGCCAACTCCCATTGCCCAGTCAAGTGTAGAAGCAGATATTGAACTTCTTCCTATAAGACCTTTTTCTTTCTGTAAAGTAACAAGCATTACTTTAGGATTTATCCCTACTCTTTTAGAGACATCAGCTATTATCTGTGAAGGATAAGAATTATTATATTTATTTTTCAAACCTGAATTTTTACTTTCAAGAAAAGCCTGTATTTCACTCTGAGTTAGAGCTTCGCCATCAATAAACTCTTTGTTTGACATCAATCTACTGTAAACAATCTGAGTTGTAAGCGCTCTGGTTTCACCTCTTTTTGGAGGAGCAAGAGGCTGTTCAAGTAATTCAAGATTTGCACTTTCAACATCATAATTATCATCATATTCTTCTTCAATTATTTCAGGAAGTCCTGGATAAAGAGAATTTAATTTAGAAAATAGAACATATTTTTTGTAAAAATCTTCATCTTCAAGATTTGAATTCATTTCAACAGTTTTTTGAACAAGTTCTTCAAAATATGAAATAAGATTCTGATAAATTGGAAGTCCATCTTTCTGAGCGGAATTTTTCAAAGTTTCAAGTGTATGTATTAAAATATTATAAAATGCTGGAAGTGAACCGTTTGAAAGATATTTTTTTGAAAATTCACCTACTGTAATCGCGTGTTCTGCTCTGTTTATATGTGAAGTTATCTCTGCTAATGCTCTGTTTGACTGAAGTTTAACTTCAAGAATTTCATTACCAAAAACCCCACCTCTAATATGAGAATTATATTCTGCCACTTCAAGTTTCTGATAAAGCTGTATATATTCATACATTTTTTCATGAAGATAAGTCTGACTGCGATTTACACCTCTTGTATAATACTCTGTATTTATTCCACCTGAACGGCTCAGTGTCCCTTCAGATATAAAAGAATTTAAAAAATCCATTTCCTGGTCAAAAGCAAAAGATGTAAAACAAACCGCTATTATTGTCAAAATCAATATTTTTTTCATAGGAATACTCCCTGTCATTTTTATTTACATTGTTTTAATTATAAAGAAAATGTGGATTTATTTCAATTAATATTTTTTCTTTCAGATTTTTTTAACGCTGTTCAAGTATTACTCCCCAGTTAGGATTCAAATCTACTTTTAAAACTCCATTTTTTTCAATATATTCCCTATCATCATTAAGACAATCTCTGAAAATTCTGTTATCATTTAAATTGCCAGTTTTTAATTTAACAGAAACCTTCTTATTCTGAGAATTCACCCCTGTTATTATATGATTCTCATTTTTCATAGTGAAAAAAAACTGCTGATGCGAAACCATAAGCTGAGAGTAATTTCCATTTTTAAGAGCATGAAGATTTTTTCTTATGCTGCTTAATTTTTTAATCACGTTAACAATATGTTTATCTGAATTTTCATGAATTTGATTTAAACTTAGCTCAGGTCTTAAAATCCAGTCATTTCCATTTTTTTCACCTTTATTTTCAAATTCACTTCCATAGTAAAATGAAGGAATTCCAGGTATTGTGAAAAGTAAAATAAGCAGTGGGAATAAATGTTCTTTTGAATTCAAAACCGAATTAATTCTTGATACATCATGATTATCAATAAAATTAAATAATTTGTAATCTTTGTATATTCCTGTGTGACCGAATAACCGGTTAAGCGAGTATGCAATTTCAAAATAATTTTTATCATTATGACTTGAGAACAACCCTTTATAACATTCATAGTTTGTTACACTGTGAAGCTTATTATCTCCAAGCCAGTTTCTGTAATCACCATGAACGACTTCACCCATTAACCAGAAATCGGATTTAATTCCAGATGAAAAAATTCTTAATTCTTCAATGAAATTTATATCCAGACTGTCTGCGGCATCAAGTCTTAAACCATCAATATCAAAATAATCTACCCAGTATTTTACAGAATTTAATAAATAATCCACCACTTCTTCGTTTGACAGGTTATATTTAACCAGCGAAATATCGCCATTCCATCCATAATAACTGAATCCATCATTATATTTATTGTTATTGGAAAAATCGACACCATAAAACCAGTTTTTATATTTTGAATTTTCCCTGTTTATTAATAAATCCTGAAAAAATGGATTGTTTCTTCCACAATGATTAAAAACAGCATCAAAAATAATTTTAAACCCTGAATTTTTCAACTTTTCAACAACAGCTTTTACACTGAAATTATCACCTAATCTGTTATCAATTTTTCTCATATCCACAACATCATAGCCATGAGATGAACTTTCAAAAACAGGACCAAATAATATTGTATTAAATCCCGTTTCTTTGAGATAATCAACTTCATCTAATATCTTTTCAAATTTGAAATTAATTTCTTCAATTGATGTTTTTTCACATCCACAGTAACCTAATGGAAAAATATGATAAATTTGTGCATTTTCATACCATTTCATAATTTTAAACTCCTTTTTACTTACCGGTAGGTATATTATTTATTTAAAAAAAATTTAATCAGGAAAAAATTCCATGCATAAACTGTCTGCAAGCTTCCTTAACATCTTTCCTGCCAAGTGTTTCATTTTCAACATACATAAGTGTAATATATGAATTTATCATCCCGATAAAAGAAACTGTAAATCTTGAAGCTCTTCCTTTCATGTTGCCATGAAGTTTTTCAGCTTCAAAAAAAATCTGTTTTACTATTTCAAACTGTTTTTTATGATAATTTTCAGAAACTCTGTTTAACTGACTGTGATTAAAAGAAACTGCCGACAGAAGATAAAATTTATAAAATTTCATTTCATGTGAAGCAAAATTAAAAAAACAGCTTATTACATTTTCAAGAGTGCTTCTCAAAGCATATTCTTCATGGGATTTTTCAAAAAAAGCTGCTTTGTTTAATTTTTCAAAAAAGATTGAAAGTTTCTGGGCAAATATTTCTTCAAGTATTCCCTCTTTACTGCCAAAATAATGATATAAAGTAGGTTTTGTAACCCCACATACTTCAGCAATTTTCTGAACACCTGTATTCTCATAACCTTCATCAGAAAACAACTCTAACGCATTTTTTAATATATTTTCTTTTGTACTCATAATACCATTATACCGAACGGTAAGTATAAAGTCAAGAGAAATTAATCAGTAATACTCATACACTCTTTCGGTGTGTTCAACTATTTCATCACCATTTTTTACAATTTTTTTAACCCAGTTAAACATGTCATCATATTCGTATTCTATTTTATGAGTGTATTTATGAACTTCATATTCATCATAATATTTATATTCTATTACATTTTTTTTATCATCATACTGATATTCTTTCATAAATCTTATTCTTTTGTTTAAGCCAAATTCCGCTTCTTTTTCAAGTATTTCACCACTTTTATCATATCGATAATGGTTTTCCTGAACAATTACATTGTCAACATTTGTTCTTGTTTTCAGTATTAAATTCCCTTTTTTGTCATAAACTAAATCATGGGTAGAAACAAGTCTGTCACCACTGTTATAATCCAGCTGCTGAATCAACTGTTTTTTACTGTTATATTTATAAGTTGAACGATTGTTCAATGAACCTGAGCTGTCAAACACACTTTTAAATTCTGTAATAAAGCCTTTATCATCATGTTTATATTCAAAATTTGAGACTATTTTCCCGTCAGTGCCATAATCATGACCTGCAACTTTCCCTCGATTATTATGGGTTCTGAAATCATATTCATAAGTCTGTTTTTCAAGAAATCTATTATCTGAAGGGTCTATTCTTGAATACTCAACCATATTTCCATTCATATCAAATCGGTAATTTGTTTTTGATATAGTTTTATTTTTTACTGACAGACCATATTCTATTTTATAGTCAAAACTTTGCTGCTGAATAGATTTAACTTCACCTTTCAAGTTAAGCTGCTGCCAGTCATTTTTTTTCTCAACTATGCCGCAACCTGTAACAAAAAAAACAGCCAAAACCAGAAATACTTTAACAATTATTTTCATCTTTATACCTCTTTTTTCAATTTTCAATGAAAATTATAAGTTAAAGTTTAAAAAAAATCAAAAGAATTTTTATTTTGTTAAAAATGAATTTCAAACTCTCGACGCCAGTATATTCCATCTTTTCTGTCCATAAACCCTTCTTCAACCATTTCTCTTCTTATAAGACAATAGTCTTCATGGAATTTTTGAATGATTTCATTTACTTCTTTTTCAGAATATTTTTTACTGAAATTAAATTCATCAAGAATTTTAAGAAATACAGCCAGTCTTTTTTTTCTTTTTACAGGTATAGCTTTCAGGTAATTATTTTCAGTATAATTTCCCCATATTTTTTCAATAAAATCCGGTGTATAAACCTCATCAACTTTTTTCATGTATTCCCTCCATATTAATAATTTTATTATTATGACGGATTAAAAAGTAATAATGTTGGAATTATTTTTAACAAAATAATTTATTCTGTTTAAGCATGGTGATAAAAACTTCCATTGTTATCTGTGAATCGTATTTTGCACCATGAAAATTTTCTTCATAATGATAAATATTATAATGTTCAGCCAATTCCATAAGTTTCGGGGATTTGTATCCTCTGCCTCTTCTGATTACTTTATTATTTGTTTTCATCGTGCATATTATTTTAACATCTGGTTTAAGACAGCTTCTGTCAATAAAACTTAAATCAAAAGATATGTTATGTCCAATAATATAATCACTGTCTGATAAAAATTCATTCACTTCATAGTCATCTCTGAAATATTCTGGATATTTACAATTTTTTCTGTATTCTGTTATTTTAGAATGAGTAAGTCCATGAACTCTTGCAGCATAAGGATTATATTTTTCAATGGCATAATAATACCGGTGAAACTCTTTTATATTAATCGGGTCTTTATCATCATCTATTTTGAATTTCACAGCATAAAACTCAAGTACAGAGCTGTTTTGAAATCCATTTGTTTCTGTATCAAGCACAGTATAAATCATTTTAAACCTTCTTTTGACATTATAATATTTTTAAATTTAGCAAAAAATTCTCTATATCTTTTAATTCAATATTTTCTATCTGCTTTTCTTTATCCAGATTTTTTACTATTTGAACAGCTTCAAGATTATATTTTCTTGAAAAATAAAAGAGATTTTCTGAAAAATTTTTTTTAGATTTTTTAACTTCAATTATTTTTTTAATTTTTATATTATCTGAAATACAGAAATCCACTTCTTTACCATCTTTTGTTCTAATATAATTAAGATTAAGTTTTTCCCCAGTCAAGTCTTCATTTAAAAAACAATGTTTAAGTAAGGAAACACCGACAAAATTTTCAAGTTTTTTACCTTCATCACCAATTACCATACCATTATCAAAAAAATAAATTTTCGATTCTTTCAATATTGAACGGGAGATATTTTTAGAAAAAGGAGAAACTTTAAAAATAATAAATAAAGATTCAAGAATATCAACATATTTTGAAACTGTAACAGGTGACAAGTTTAAATCTTCTGCAATTGATTTAAATGAAACCGGAGAA
>JBAZDD010000037.1:0-13500 GCA_041654635.1 Candidatus Muiribacteriota bacterium | reverse complement strand
TACTCACTGCTTCTTCTTTTAGCTTTTGTTTTAGATTCTCTCGTGTTTCTTTCGCGTTTCTTTCGCGTTTCTCTCGCGTTTCATCAACTGCTTCTATTAACTAATTTTATAACACGTGCTTTGAGTGAGTCAAATATTACATAAGTTGCCGGTATAAATGTCAATGTCAGGAATGAAGAAACCAGCAGTCCTCCAATTACAGTAATCGCAAGTGGCTGAAAGAAATCCGCACCCGCACCTATACCAAGTGCCAGTGGTAACATTCCAAGAATTGTTGTGGCTGTTGTCATTAAAATTGGTCGAATTCTCGTATTTCCTGCTGCCAATACTGCACTGGTTCTATCCATATTTTCCTTATGTCTTTTTGCATTGATGTAATCAATGAGAAGAATTCCATTGTTAACAACAATTCCGGCAAGCATTATAATACCTATAATTGCTGTAACTGAAAAATTCTGTCCAAAAAGATTAAGGAATATAACTACCCCAATAATAGAAAGTGGAATTGTAAACATAATAACAAATGGTTCTCCCAAAGATTCAAACTGTGATGCCATTATCATATAAACAAGAAATATTGCAGCAATAAGCGCTGTAAATAGATGTCCGAAAGATTTTCTTCTTTCTTCTTCATCTCCTCCAAATTCAAACTCATATCCTTCTTCCATTCTGAAATTATTTAAATTATTGGATATTTCACCAATAACAAGCCCAAGAGGTCTTCCAACAATATCAGCCTGCACTGTCAGCACTCTTTTTTTATCTCTTCTCTGAATTGTTGTATATCCATAATCAAGTTTTATATCAGCAATATCCGCAAGTACAACCGTTTTTCCTTTTATAATCATTCTTAAATTAGATAATTCATCGATACTACCGGTAAATTTTTCATCAAGTTTTACTCTTATGTCAAATTCATTGTTACTATCCTTATATTTACCTGCAACCGTTCCATATACATAGTTTCTGACAGCATTACCAACCTCATTGAAGTTCAAATCAAGGTCTCGAATTTTGTCTCTTTTAATAAAGATTTTAACCTCAGGTCTTCCTCTTTTAACACCACTGTCAACATCTTTTATTCCATCAACTTTAGAAATAATTCCAGCAATCTGTTCACAATAATTTTCTATTTTATCATAATCATCTCCATAAACTCTTATCTGAACAGGTTTTGATGAACCACCTGGTCCCATCTGTGGTTCGCCAAAATTTAACATTTTTACATTTGTCAGATTTTTTGTTTTTTCTCTTACTTCATCGATAAATAATTTTGTAGTTATTTCTCTTTCTTCAACAGGAACAAGAGTAACGGTAAAGTTTGCTCTTCCAAGACTTAAATTTGTTATTACTTTATCAACTTCATCATAATCATCTAAAATATCCTCAATATTTGAAGCTACTCGATTTACTTCATCAAGTTTTGTTCCTTCCGCAAAATCAACTGTTATTGTAAATGTTCCTCTGTCCATTGATGGGAAAAATTCTGTTGGGGGGAAGAAAAACAGTGACAATACGAAAACTCCAAACACACCAAAAAAATAAAATATTGTGTTCTTTTTTGATTTAAGTATTAATTTAAGAAAAGAATTGTAGGATGATTTTATTTTTTCAAATATAATTCCAGGTTTTTCTGAAGCATGATTAACTTTTAAAAATTTCGAGCTTAATGCTGGAATAACTGTAAAAGCTACAAAATAAGACGAAATCAAAGCAAAAACAATAGCAAGTGAAAGATTGAAAAATATTTCACCAACCATTTCAGGGACAAAAGCTATTGGAGCAAAAACCGCTATTGTAGTAAGTGTAGATGCCAACACAGGCATTGCAACTTCGTCTGAGCTGGAAGCTGAATTTTCTTTTCTTGTTTTTTCAGGATTTTCAACAAAATGTCTGTAAATATTTTCTAGTACAACAATTGAGTTATCAAGAAGCATACCTATTCCTAAGGCAAGTCCACCAAGAGTCATAAGATTTAAAGTCATACCTGCTTTTAAATACATCATTGAAAAAGTTGTGATAATTGAAACTGGTATTGCTATTCCAATAATAACCGTACTTCTGATGTTTTTTAAAAACACAAACAATACAATAATTGCAAGTAATGCGCCCATAATAGCATTTGACTGAACCATTCCTATCGAATCTCTTATGAAATCAGAATTATCCTGTCCAACCTCAAATGTTAAACTTGGATATCTTTTTCTAAGATTTATTAATGTTTTTTTAACATCATCTGATAATTTAACCGGGTTTGCTCCACTTTCTTTCTGTAGAGAAATATTTACAGATGATTTACCATTCATTCTGGATATTGATGATACTTCTTTATTTGAATCTCTTACTTCTGCGATATCACCGATTTTTATAATTGAGTTTCCAATTTTTTTAACAGTTATTTCTGCAAGCTCTTCAACTGAATTAACCTGTCCTTCAGCTTTTATCAGATATTTAAACTGACCTTCTTCAAGGTCACCTGCTGGAATATTTCTGTTATCTGATGATATAGCACTTATTATATCACCAATTGGTATTTTATATTCTTCAAGTTTAAATAAATCAACATTAATATGAATTTCTCGTTGAAGACCACCGGAAATAGAAGCACTTGCAACTCCTGACGCTCTTTCAATCAAAGGTTTGATTTCATTATCAACTAAACTTCTAAGCTCAACAAGATTCATTTCACCAGCAATTGATATAGCCATTACAGGCTGTGCATCTATGTCAAGTTTCTGAACTATTATTGAATCTAATTCACTTGGAAGTCTTCTTTTTACAATATCAACTTTTTCACGTAAATCTGCTGCTCCAACATCAATGTCAGCACCCCACTTAAACTGAATAACTACCTGTGAAAATCCTTCAACAGAATAAGAGGTTATTCTGTCAATATCACTTACTGTTGCAATTTCATCTTCAACTGGTTTTGTAACAATGTTTTCCATTTCAGCAGGGTCAACTCCACTATATGCTGCCTGAATAAACGCTATCGGAAAATCAATATCAGGAAAAAGATCTATTCCTAATCCGTTTAACGCAAGATATCCCACAAAAATCACACCTATTACAAGCATTAACACTGTAACAGGTTTATTTATTGCAAATTGAGAAATACTCATAACAATTTACTCTCCTGATATTTTAATATTTTCGCCATGCTCAACAACAGCCTGTCCTGATACAATAACTTTTATATCTCCTGAAATCTCCGGGGAATAAACTTTTTCATCTGAAAACGCTTCTACATTAATTGGAAGTTTCTTTGCCTGTCCGTTTTCATAAACAAATATATAATATCCTGAGTTATCATAAAGCAGGGAGTTTTTTGATATAAGATAAACGTTATTTTTTGTATCAAGCAGAAAATCTCCTGAAACAAAAGAATTTGGTCTGAAATAATAATCATTATTATCAAACTCAATTTTAACAAGGAAGTTTCTTGAAACACTGTCAGCGGAAGTATTAATTGAGATTATTTTTCCATGTCTTCCGTCAATTTCTGCTTTCTGTCCAAAACTCAGTCTTCTTACCTGTGATTGTGAAACATAACATTCAACGACTATTTTTTCAAGTATTAAAACTCTACCAAAAGTAAATCCAGGATTTATCATCTGACCAACTTCACCATTTCTGTCTGAAAAATATCCTGTTTCTGGTGCTGTAATTTTTGTATTTTCAAAATTATCTTTAGCTATAACATATACTGCTTCTGCTTTTTTAAAATTATTTTCCGCATTATCAAAAGCATTCTTTGCTGAATCAAAAGTTCTATCATTAATTACTTTTTTTTCATAAAGCACTTTATTTCTCTCAAAATCTTTTTTAGCAAGCTCCAGAGAACTTTTTGCGGAATTAAATGAAGCTTCAGCCTGAACATAATTTTTATGATAATTCAATGATTCAAGTTCAAAAAGTACATCTCCTTTTTCTACAGGCTGTCCATTTTCAACGTTTATTTTGGATATTCTTTCTGCAATTCTTGAAGTTACATAATATTCCACTGATGGTTTAACCTGACCATTAAAATTAAGTCTGTTACTGATAGAACCTTTTTCTGGTGAAGAAACAATAACAGTTTTCAAATTGGATGGCTCTACTTTCTCAGTATTAGTGTTTTCAACATTGTCTTTTCCACAACCCGATACAGCAAAAACTGCCACAATTAATACTAATAACATTTTTTTAATCTTCATCTGCAAGCCTCCATAATCCTTCTGGATAATTTATATTTATAAAATAATCAGCTAACCCTATTCTTTCATCATAATAAGCTGTAATTTCTCTTAATTTAGTGTTAGAAATCAAAACCTGAGCATCTATAAGCTCAACTATTCCAGCATCTCCCTGCTTAAACCTTTCAGTAACCAGTCTCATGTTTTCACGAACATACTCTGAAGATTTTTCTATTCCTTCAATTCTTTTAATATTTTCACCATATTTTGAAATGTTTTTTTCAATTTCTGCTTTTTTAAGTACAAGTCTGTAGTCATAATTAATTTTTGCAGCTTCATACATTTTTTGTGCCTGTTTAAGCATTAGAATTGTTGTTCCAGAATCATAAAGTTTCTGACTTAAAGTTAATGAAAGCGAATATTCTTTATCAGCTCCTGTTTTAATTGCAGGTGCCGAAGCATTGTCTGTTTTTACAGAAGATAAACTGAAATTAACTGATGGTAATTTTGCATAATTGGCAATTTTTAGACTTTTACCAAGAACATCCATATCTTTTTTAACGAGTTCAATAGATGGAAGTTTATCAATTTCGATTTTTTCAATATCAAGTTCAGTGTAAGCTTTATATTTATATTTTTCCGGGAAAATTATTTTTTCAACAGATTTTAAATTCATAAAAGCTTTAAACTCAAGAACAAGATTATCAAGATTATTCTGTGCCTGAATAAGCTGTAGCTGAATATTTATTTTTTCTGCCTCAACTCTTAAAACATCTGAATAAAGTCCGAATCCTGCCTGTTCGTTTATTTTTGCCACATTTAAAAGCTCATTAATAAGGAATAAATTTTCTTCGTGAACTTTTATTTCATTCTGTGCTTTTATAATTTTAAAATAAAAATCAAGTCCTCTTTTAAGAATTGTATTTCTTCTTTCAGTAAACTCTTTCTCAGCTTTTTTATATTGAAGTTTTTTAATATCAATAAGACAATCTGTTATTTTAAAAAAGCCTGGATAGGTCTGAGAAAAAGTCAGAGAAAAAATTCCTGAATCAGTTTCAGCACCAGTTCTGGATTTATCCTCTGAATGTCTGTATGAAAGAGAAAGTTCGGGAATTAAATCATTTTGAGTTATTTTCACATCAATCCTACTATTTTCAAGTAAAAATTTTGCACTTCTCATATCTGGATTTTCTTCATCCACCCTGTCCAGCAGATTTTTAAGTTTTAATACTTCAGCTGATACTGAAAAACTGGATAATATACCCAGAACAATTATTAACAGAATTGTTTTTTTAATCATACTCTATCCTCCTTGTGTTTTAACCCATTAATTAATATTTTGCATAAATCTTCACATATTTCATCTGCCACTTTTTTTGTTTTTTCAATATTTTCATCAGTGACTTCAAATTTTGAAAAATCTTCATGAATCTCACAGAAATCATCAATCTGAGTAAAATCCTTTCCTCTAAGCATGATTTCTATATCCATCATAACTGAATGCAATACACCGAAAGTATATATACTTAGACGATTTACATCAATATAAGTGTTGAAGAATTTTTTTTCATAAAGTTCACTGTATATCGAAGCAAGTAAATTGAGAATATTTTTACGGAAAGTTGATAATCTGTAAAGTTTTTCTTTATCCTTGATTAATTTATTTATCATAATTTCCATAAAAACCATCCAGTAATTTCGATTATGAATATAAGAATTAACTCCACCTTTAATAAAAACTCTCAGCTTTTGAACTGGGTCAACTTCAGGAGCAATTACTTTGGAAGCATTTTCAAGAATTTCCTGCTTTTTATTCATAATCATTTCAAAAAGAAGGGTTTCTTTATCAGGAAAATAAGTATAAAAATTGGCTTTACTCATACCAAGTTCAGAAGCAAGCATAGATAATGAAACGTTAACAGTTCCATTTTTCTGAGCCATTTTTAAAAATGCATCAAAAATTTTTTCTTTCATTTAACATCCCTTCGCCGACCGACCGGTCAGTCAGTCAGGAAAAATTTATCACTTTTATTTTTTTTTGTCAATATTGCAAAAAATAGCATTTTAGGTTAATATAGGTTCTATGGATTTAAAAATTAAAAAAATCGGTGAAATAATTGTTGTAATTATAAAAGGGAATATAGGATTTGAAGATATTAATGAATTTTCTTCAACACTTGTGCCTATTATTGAAAACACTTTCCGTCCAAAATTTGTTTTTGACATGGGTGACATGCCTTATATAAACAGTGCAACCATCGGAAAATTTATTGGGATTTTCAAAAAAATAAATGAAGTAGGCGGGGCAATTACTTTCTGTAATGTAAGACCTTTTGTCCGTAATATTCTTGATATAACTAAACTTTCAACTGTTTTCGATATTTACGACTCTCAGGAGGAAGCGTTAGAAGCGGTCAAAAATAAAATTAAGTCAGGGTAGTATTTTGTGAACAGAAAAGGTCAGATACGGAATTATATCATAAAAAAATCTGTTTTAATAATACCTACAATTTTAGGAATTACTTTTTTAATTTTCCTTTTTATAAATTTTTCTCCCTCTTCTACTGCACAGAGCGAAAATCTTTTTTCAAAAAATATTTCTTCTTTAAATAATATTGTAGGTGAATATTTTTCGTGGATCAAAAATGTTTTTTCTCTGAATTTCGGTAAATCGCTCAGAGACGGTCGCGATGTATTTGAAAAAATAATTGAAAGACTTCCTGCTACACTTGAATTAAATTTTATGGCTCTTTTTTTCACAATAATTATAGGAATTCCTCTCGGTGTTTATCAGGCAGCCCGTATTAATTCAAAATTTGATAAAACAGCAACTTTTTTTACTTTTGTTTTCTATTCAATGCCAGCTTTCTGGCTTGGATTAATTCTTGTGATTTTTATCGGTGTTATTTTACCTGAATTTTCCTCAAGAGTTTTAGGATTTCCAATAGGACTACCGACTTCAGACAGACGCTCTCTATCCATAATACTTTATCCTGACAGATATTCTTTTTTTTCTGTTTTTCTTGATAGACTTAAACATCTGATTCTTCCAGCTTTTACTTATTCAGTTGTAAATATTGCTGTAATTGCAAGATATGTCCGTTCAAACATGAGTTCTATATTAAAAGAAGATTATGTTATAACTGCAAGAGCAAAAGGAATTGAAGAAAAAAAAGTTTTGTTTAAACATGCTTTGAAAAATTCACTTATTTCAACAATAACTTTTATTGCTTTTCTTATTCCTAACATTATAGGTTCGAGTTTTATTATTGAAGTTGTATTCTCATGGCCGGGAATCGGAAGGTTAGGATATACCTCTATAATTTCAAGAGATTATCCAGTTGTTATGGCTATTGGTTTTATTATCGCGATTATTACAATGTTTTCAAATCTTTTTGCAGATATTTTGTATTATTATTTTGACCCAAGGATAAGATTAAAAAATGAAGCATAGAAAAATTGTATTTTTCCTAATTATATTGTTAATTGCTTTTACACTTGGCGGTTTTTTTATTTCTGAGGAAAAATATAATTCAATATCAATAACAACAAGATTTAAAGCTCCTTCATCTTCTTTCATGTTTGGAACTGACGCTTATGGAAGGAATCTTTTTTTTAGAACCACTCGTGCGCTTTACAACACTCTGCTTTATGCAGTTTTTGCAAGTGGTCTTGCTATTCTGATTGGTTTCTTCTTCGGATTAATGTCAGGATACTTTGGAGGATTTACTGATTTTCTTATACAGACTTTAATAGATGTAATGATGAGTTTCCCAAGCTTTTTCCTTATTCTGACAATAATTGCTTCAATGCCTCAGAATGGGTGGAATGTTATCATCGCTATAGTTCTTTCAAGTTGGCCCAACATAGCCAGAATTATTCGCGGGGAAATTAAAAGCATAAAGCACCGTGAATTTATACTTGCTTCACGCTCGCTCGGAGCCTCATTCTTTAGAATTATTTTCAAACATATAATTCCAAACTGTATGAATTCTCTTATAATCACAGGGATTTTTTCTTTCGGAACAGCAATTTTAACTGAATCATCACTTTCTTTTCTAAACCTGGGCATTAAGGAAGATATACCTACATTAGGCAATTTAATAGCTGGTGGCAGGGATTTATTCAGATACTGGTGGATTTCATTTTTCCCCGGAACAATGCTTTTTATTCTCATTTTTACCGTTAACCTCTTCGGAGAATACCTAAGAGAGAAGCTGGATCCAAGACTTTAGAAAGAAAAAATTCTAATCTCTTTCAAATTTTATTCCGATATTTTTATTGTAGAAAAACGGTGAAATTGCATAAAAAAAATTTTGGCATCCGCCCCTTACTGAAAAGTAAGGGGTTTTTTTTACCCAAGTTTTCTAATAAAAAATCCTTTTAAGTAATGAGTCTCGTTTTGAGAAGGGATAACAGGATGATCATAACTCTGAAAAGCCGGACTGAGTATGGAATAAATTCCATGTGCTTTAAAACAGGAATTTTTAACAACTGCTCTGAATATATCTTCTGTAATATTCTGAGAACATGAAAAAGTTGCAAGTATTCCGCCTTCATTAAGCATGGATAAGGCTTTTATGTTTAAAAACTGATAAGCTGAAGTTGCTTTTGATATATTTTTTGAACTTTTGGTAAATGCTGGAGGATCAAGTATTATTAAATCGTATTTTCCGTCATTTTTTTCCATATAAGAAAAAGCATCACTTTTAATAATATCAAATTTTTCCTGTTTTACTTTATTTAACAATAGATTTTGTTTTACACCATCAAGCGCTTCCTGACTTGAATCTAAAAAACTGACATGAGAAGCACCATATTTTAAAGCATTTAATCCAAATCCACCTGAATTACAGAAAACATCCAGAACTTTTGAATTTTCAGAATACAATTCCATATTTTTTCTATTTAAATACTGATCAAGAAAAAATCCAGTTTTCTGTCCATTAACAACGTCAACTATATAACTTATTCCATTTTCTTCAATTTTAAAATCAGCAGGAATTTCCCCTTTTATCAGACCTTTTGAATTTACTTTTTCTGGACTGTCATTTTCTTTTTCATATATAAAATCCGGTTTAATTACTTCATCAATTGCTTTATATATTTTTTCTCTGTGATTTTCCAGCCCTTTAGAACCAAGAAGGGTTACAACTCCTTTATTATAAACATCGCAGATAAGTCCTGAAAAAAGGTCGCCTTCAGAAAAAATCAAACGATAACTTGATTTTTCTCCATAAATTTTTTTTCTGAATTTATAAGCTTTTTCAACCTTATCTTTAAAAAAATCATAGTTAAATTCAACTTCATCTTTACCAAAATTAAGTATTCTTACCTTTATCAAAGCGTCTGGATTATATAAACCTGAACCAAGTAAGACATTTTTTTCATCATAAATTCTTACATCTCTGACATTATTTCCTTTAACTTTATTTAGAATATTTTTTCCATATATCCATGAATTTCCATTTTTTATAAAATTCCCGGTATTTCCACTAACTGTTATTTTATCCAAGATATACTCCTTATAAACAATTATCAAAGGATTTTCAGTAAAATTTCATTTGAAAATTGATATACTCTCTTTAATTTTTTTTGAAAAATAATATGCAGCAGTCAATTTTACCATATCAAGCGGAATAAATATCATAACTGCATTAAACGCTTTATAAACAGATATTTCAAGTGTATATGCCATCCAGCAAATTCCTGTTACATAAAAAAGAATAAATGCTGCTGTAAGAATTAATTTATTTTTTGTTTTAAAAATAGAACAAAATATCGGAAATATTAAAAAACCGGCAAGAAATCCACCAGTCGGTCCAAAAAACATTCCTATACCTGGTGAACCTCCCGAAAAAACAGGAATTCCTGCTATTCCTAAAAACAAATATAAAAAAACTGATAAAAAAGAATAAAAAGGTTCCAGTAAAAATACTGAAATAAATATAAAAAAAATCTGCATTGTAAATGGCACCCCCATGGTAAGAGGAAATGACATAAAAGCCCCAAGTGCAATTATACCTGCCATCAATGCAGATTGTAACAATTTATTCAGTTTCACAAATTATTCTTCAATAGTTTCAACATTTGCTCTTGGAACAAGCATTGTTTTACCATCTTTAAGTTCAACTTCAACCACTCTGACTTTGGTTTCACTTTCAACTACTGTGAGTTCAACAGGTAAAGATTTCACCTTAACAATTTCTCCAAAATTTGGATCTCTGATAATTCTGATATTACTGCCAACGTCCATTCCTGAAGATTTTGAATATTCCTGTTCATTAACTTCATTCATATTATCTGGAATGTTTATAGTTATGATAATTTCAGGTCTCATAACACCTGCTCTTATCTGAGTTGCACCATTTATCGAGGCTTTTTTACCCTCATTTGCGATTAAAAGTTCCCAGGTTTTTTTAGCCATGGAAATTTTTCCAAACCCTTCTGTTAAAACAAGAGTTATTCCTTTTTCTTCATGACCAGTTATTGCAACACCAATATCGTATCCTAAGAAATTTTTCAAATCATCAGCATCAACACAACCAGCAATAATCCCTTTAGCTCCAACTTTTATAGCTTTGTTTAAAGCAGAAGTTGTAACAAAACCACCTGCAATAATTATTTTATCTTTCATTTCAGCTGTAATTTTTGTTTCATCAAGCACTTCTTTAATTTCTTTAGTTGCCACAACAAGTTCACCTTCAGTTTCTCCACCTATTCCAAAAATGCCCTGAATAAAAGCAGATTCATTTCCAAGTATTACTCCTTCTTCAGGTAAAACTTCCTCAACCACGCCGTCAATATAAGCTCTGAGTTCAACAGGGATTGGTTTATGTCGTAAAATAACCTGACCTGTTACACTTGAAACACTTTCTATTGTTCCTGAACATGTTGAGTAAACAGGTGTTTTAAAAAAGCCAAAAAAACCCATTGACTGAGCAATCATTTCACCTTTTTCAACAGCTTCTCCTTCTTTTTTAAGCATTACTTCGTTTATTTCTGCTGGTGTAATTGAAAGTTTATTCACAACATTTATTGATTCAACATTACCTGGAAGTTCTGTTCTCGCTACCACTGTTGAAGAATCAACTTTTTCACCTTTTTTAACAAGAATATTTCCTTTAAGAGGCAGTCTTCTTTCTTTTCTGATAATTGTTCTAGGGGTTACTTTAAGCCCCGGTGTATATGCATGTGCCATAAAATTCTCCTTTAATTAATTTTCAAAACCTGGATAAAGGTTCATTTCTGTGTACCATTTTTTAAGACAAGCTATTCTTTCGCTTTCTTTTTCCGGTATTACAAATGGTCTTCTACCTCGACAGTCAACTATAATACCAACTACACCACCCATTACTTCTTTTGTCAGAGAAGCTCCTGGACCTTTTCCAATATCAAAACCTTTTTCAGGATTAACTTTAATTTCAGCCTTTTCACCAACACCTAATGGAAATACTTTCATATCCCCAAAAGCAACGTCAGCGGTTTCAGTTTTTCCATCAGAATATTTTACTTCAATATTCATACATGGTTTGCCTTTTTTTGTGTTTCCAACAGGTGCTACACATGTTCCCATATATATCAGACAGTCATTTTCAAAAACCTGAGTAGCCGCTTCAGGATGAACTTCTGAAAGTACTCCAAGCTGAGGCATCATAAATATTGAATCAACTGTAAGCTGGGTTATTCCTTCAGGAAGGAAAGCATCAATCATCATCATAGCTGATTGATTTCTTCTTGGAGCATGGGATAAAACCCCGCCACTTCCAATTATCATATCAAGATTCATAAGATTAACAAGTGTTGAAACCTGATCTTCCTGTGAAAACACATCAGAAACTGTTCTCTGTTTCTGAACCCCTTTAAGACCCACAGCAAGAGATTTATGCTGATCAAAAGAAAGTCTTAACGCTTCTCTTGCAACAGCCTGCTCAAACATAAGTTCTTCAAGAAGCTGAGGTATTGTTGTTGGTCTAATCATTTTATTTTTAACTTTATTTCTGAGTTCACCTTCATTCATATCAAATGGAATCCATCGTAAAACATTTTCAAGACCTGCTTCAGAAACAACATTGGATATTGAATAACTCATTCCGAGATTTGCTGAAACTGTTCTGTTGAAAATCGTTCCTTTTTCATTTTCGGCTTCTTCTGATTTAAAAACTGAAAAAACATCAGTTGTCGCTCCGCCAATATCAACACCTACAACTTCTATGTCATGAATATCTGCAATTGTTTCCATAATTTTTCCAACAGCACCAGGTGTCGGCATAATATCAACATCTGTCATATCCATAAGTTTTTTATATCCAGGAGCCTGAGCCATAACGTGTTCAAGAAACTGAGCCTGAATCTTTAATCGTGCAGGCATGAGATTTTCTCTTTCCATAACTGGTCTTAAATTATCTGTTACATCAAGCGCTGTTTTATCTTTTAAAATAGCTTCAATTTCACCTACAGCATCTTTGTTTCCTGCATAAATTACAGGTAGTTTATAAGAACTTCCCAGTCTTGGTCTTGGATCTGCTGCACCTATTATTTCAGCAAGTTCCACAACATGTTTTACAGTTCCACCATCAATACCACCGGAAAGCAGAATCATGTCAGGTCTCAAATTTCTTATTCTTTCAATTCTTTCAAATGTTCTTCTTCCATCATTGTTTGCAATAGTATCCATAACTATTGCACCAGCTCCTAAAGCTGCTCTTGCTGCTGATTCAGCTGTCATCGATTTTACAACACCTGCCACCATCATCTGAAGTCCACCACCAGCTGAACTGGTTGATATATACAAATCTATTCCTTCGTTTTCTTTTTTATCTTTTATAAAATTATCTTTTTCAAGTATTTTTAATTTTCTGAGTTCTTCAAGCTCGGTAACAGCATTTATAACCCCTCTTGTAACATCTTCAACTGGAGCTTCAACTGTTGTAGGAGCTTCTCCTCTGGTTGAAAGTCTGTACTGACCATCAATTTTTTCAATCAGAATAGCTTTAGTAGTAGTTGAACCACAATCTGTGGCAACTATTCTGGTAATTTTGTCTTTTTCAATATTTCTCCCCATATCATTCTCCTTTATGTGTTGATAAAGCGAGTGGTTCGGGCAGAAAATATTCTGCCCCTACAAAAACTTAAATGCAATTTTCTAATTCCACTCTTATTCTCTTAGCTCTTGTTTAGGTTCTTTTAGCTTTTGTTTTAGATTCTCTTACGTTTCTCACGCGTTTCATCCGCGTTTCAATCGCGTTTTATTTGCGTTTCAATCGCGTTTCATTCGCGTTTCTATCGCGTTTCATCCGCGTTTCAATCGCGTTTCATCCGCGTT
>JBAZDD010000036.1:0-13840 GCA_041654635.1 Candidatus Muiribacteriota bacterium | reverse complement strand
AATAAATTGATACATAAAACACCTCTTCAATTAAAAAAATAGATAATTCTGAAATAATTACGATTCTGAGAAATATTTGCAAGTTTGGATAATTTGCTGTAATCACCTGACTCAACACGCCCTGTTTCAAAAACAAAATCAGAAACTGAGTATTTTATACCAAAAGAATTTGTATCACCGTTATAACTCCATAAAAAATCAAATTTATCACTGATTTTAAACTTGTAATCCGCTATTACAAAAAATTTATCCACATAATCTTTTGATTTAAACTGAGTTCTTCCCGCTCCTATATGCTTCAGTAGCTGATTAACATTATAACCACCATATCTTGCCCAGCTGTCAGCACTTTTTTTACCACCATTAAAATTAAATCCAAATCCAAAATTTTTAATATATATAATTAAAGAATCAAAAAAATCTTTTTTTTCATTATTAAGATAGGAAACAAATATATTCCCTTTATCAATACTCCACTTGAGTTCATTTGAAGGACTTACATAACGAACATCTTTTTCCGAACCTGTAAAGTCTGTTCTGACAAAATTCCACATCTGATTTTCTGTTGTATAGCTCAATTTTCTTATATCAAGTTTTTCTTTTTTCAAAACAGTATTATATGTTCTCTGATTAAATTCTAAATAAGAATAGAGTGAAAAACCTGGTGTAATTATATAATCATAGCTAAAAACAGAACATGAAAAAATTAAAAACACATAAAAGATTACGCTTTTTTTATTCATAAAATGATTATACAGATATACAGTTTTTTTTTCAATCAACAATTACTTACTTTAGAAATCCTCCAAAATACTGTATATAAAGTCTTGAGAACAGGTGATTACCACCACCGGTTGTATTAAGCTTTATATCTACTGTGTGCGGGGTATATCTGAAAAGAGAATAAGTAGCTTCATTTCTTATTGTATGATTAGTTGTATTGTAATTTACTCTCATTGAATAACCATTCTGGCTTACTCTGTTTTTAATACCATCATCATACCAGTGTCTGAAAACTCTTACAGCAGAAGCAAGCTGTTTTTCAAGCCCTCTGAATTTTTCATTTTTTGTACCATTATCATAACATCCAACACCAAGCCCCCAGTCAAGTTGTTCCTGAGTTGCTGTTCTTCTTGATATAAGACTGTGTTCTTTCTGAATTGTTGCAAGAATTACTTTAGGATTGATTTTATATTCATTACACACTGCATAAATTATTGCAGAAGGATACTGACCCCTGTACTGATTTTTAAGCACACTTCCACGACTTTCAAGAAATCTTTGAATATCTGGGGCAGTCATTGTAATAGAATCAATAAATTCACCATTTTCAATAATTTTTGCAAAATCAATGTTTGAAGATAAAGTGCCAGTATGTCCTGAACCCGTAGCTGGAGGTGCCACTGCCTGACTCTGTGGTGGAGTCTGAGGAGGAGCTGGCTGCTGCTGAGCCGGTTCTTCAGGAGCAACATCTACTTCAGCAGTCTGTGCAAAATCAAATTCAGGAATATCAAGTGGTTCATAATCATTTATAAACATGTTATTAATTATCAGATACAGAATAAAATATTTTTCAGCAACATCATCGCTTTCAAGAAAAGCTACGAGACCTTCTATTGTATAGTGCATTTTTTCAAAGAAATAATGTAGTTTTGAAGCATTTTCACTGTCAATAACAGTCTGATCAGATTCAAGATATTCCATCATTGCTTCAATAACATTTGCAAGAGCTATCAAATCACCTTTTTTTACATTTTTAATAATAAATTCAGTTATTCTGTTAACTGCATATTCAGCATTTTCTCTAATTAAATCGACAATCTGAAACCCAGTATTCTCAAAACTGGAAACAGCCTGAATATAATTTTCTTCAATTTCCTGAGCAACGCCTTCTTCACCGGCATTTTTAATAGTATTTTCTAAAACTTTAACCTGTGAAAACTGCTCAATATAACTTGTCATCAAAACTTCAACTGTATCTGGAGAATATGTCTGCTGAGGTTTTTTCGGAGAAGAAGGTGCAGAATAAGAACCACCACCCTGATTGATTACCTGAGGAAGAAAAAGATTGCCACTTTCATTTACGACAGGCTGATTTTGAGTTGAATTCTGCTGAGATTTTTCAGGTTTTGGAGTAACAATAGTCAATATTTCTTGAACAAACTCATCATTCTGACTGATTGCTTCATCCTCAAAAATTGGCATCATTCCATTTACAGGTGTAGTTTTTATTTCAAACTGTTCTCTCTGTTGCTCAACACTCTGTGGGGTTTCTACATTTCTGTTTCCAACAGTAATAGAACTTGAAAAAACTTTATCGCGTGCAGAAACTGCCACTACTGTAATAATACAGAGAAACACTATTAATATTTTTTTTATCATAATTAATACTCCATTTAATTTTCTTTATTTAATTTTACCGGATACTTTACTGTTTTGGCAACCACTTTTTTTATTTATCCGCTATTGTTCACTTAAATTGATTTTTTTCTTTGCTTTTAAGGTTCATTCCCGTTTTATTCGCGGTCCTCTCGCGTTTTAGTACGCGTTTTATTAATTTATTTCTTACTTGACTATTTCAAAAAAAAATTTTATGATTATCACCATGGATATTAACAACATACCCCCACCAACAAAACTGACTGGAACAGAAGAAAAAAAACCAGTTATGAACCTTCAAGGCTCAAATATTGTATCAGAATTTTTTTCAGAAACCGTAAGTTATTTTGACCTTGACGGAACCGAAATTGACGAAGTATATGGAAAACTTAACATAGAAAAACACATGGCAAACCTTTCCATAGGATTGCCTGGTATTGAACACATAGAAAAAAACAAAAAATATATCAAAATCGAACACTGCTCTCTTACACCAAATAAAATAATAAAGTTTGAACAGGGCGGTGAAAAAGAAGAAAATTACAGAAAACTTGTTAAATGTAAATTTTATATATTTGAAAATTTCTGTGCTGCAATGGGCGATTCTAAAGCAATAAAAAACACTGCATTATTCTTATCAGAAATTCTTACAATTGAAATAATGCCACTCATACCGACAGAACTTGCAATGATTAACCTGTTAAACAGATTTTCAACCATAGAATCAGTAACCTGTGACAGAATAAGACATTCCAACATAAAAAAAATGACTGTTTCAGGTAAAGCAACAGATATCGTGGATTTTGACATTAAATTCCCAGCTTATGACGTAGCTTCAATTCACGGAAAATTAAACACAGGAATTGACGAAAGAAGAATAAAAATAACCAAAACAGGAAAAATCAGTTTTTATAAACATAAAGATAATCCAATTTACACAGAACATATTGAATTTGGATTTAATCTTCTTGCCGGGGAATGAAAGCGCTTGTAATATCTCCATATATTCCCCATACATCCACAGGCGGTTCAGGACTTAAACTTCTTTCAACATTACAGTGTTTATCTGAAAAATACGAAATCACTCTAATAACTTTTTACTCAAATCGGAAAGAACTTGATATTCTTCAGAATGAAACACTCAAAATAGTATCTGAAATTCTTCCAGTAAATAAAAATATTAAATTTTCAAAATTTAAATATGTATTTTTCAGAAAATATGATTTTATAAAAAGATTTTGGAGTAATTATATTAACAGTTTTCTGAAAAATAACGCTGCTCAATACAATATTATTTATCTTGATTCAATTTTCAATGCTCAGTACATAGATAATTTTGTCCATAATAATATTGTTGTTGATTTTCATAATTTTCATTCTGAAATTATTGAGGAAAACCTTGTTTATGAGAAATCCAACATTAAAAAAAAGATTTTAATCAGAGAGTTTGAAAAAGTTAAAAAATTTGAAACTGAAATTTTAAAAAATATGCGTTTGAAAAAAATAATAACTGGAAACATTCCTGAAAGTCTGAAAAATAATGCTTTTAAATTTATAAAATTAATTCCTGTACCTGATTTAAAATTTAATTTTGAGGAAACCAGAGAAACCATACTTTTTACAGGTAATTTTTCCTGGATTCCAAACATTCTGGCAGTTGATGATTTTATTGAAACAGCTCAAAAAAACATGGACAAAAAATTCATAATTGCTGGAAAAAATCTTAATAAAATCAAAAAAAAATTCCCTGAAAACATTGAATTAAAAACTGACTTTAAAAATCATCCTGAATTATTCAGTAAATCAGGCGCATTTTTCTGCCCAGTAAAAAAAGGTTCTGGAATAAACATGAAATTAATCGAAGCTCTCAGTGCAGGAATGCATATTTTCACTACAGAAGAATCTGTAAAAAAAATACCTGAAATTGAAAATCACGTTACTGTATGCAGAAACATTACTGAATTTACCGAAAAAATAAAGAATTTCAAGTTTAACACTGATATTTCAAAACAGAATACAGATTTTATTTCAAAACTTAAAAAATCTGAACGAGAAAAATTCTTAAGCTTTATTTAATATTCCTGTTAACTCATTTTATTATTATGATAACTTAAAACCAGCATATTCTTAGATAAATGTTCATTAATTACGTATGAGTGTTTAGTTGAAGGAAAATCTACCGGAGCAAAATTCCATATTCCCTGTACAATTTTTTCAGTCAGTTTTAAATAAACCTCTCTTGCAGATTCTTTCGGGGTAGCTATAATAGCAATATGAATATTATTTTTATCAAGATAAGTTTCAAGTTCAGAATAGCTTCTTATATTCAGATTACCTATTTTTTTTCCTACTTTTTTTAAATTATTATCAAAAATAGCTTTGAGATGAAAATTCAATTTATCAAAATAAACATAATTTGCAAGTGCCTTGCCTATATTACCTGCACCAATAATAATAAAATTTTTAGAGCTGTCTGTCTGAAGAATTTTTTCAATAGCATTTTTCAGATGAATAATATTGTAACCATATCCACTTCTACCAAATTCTCCAAAATAACTTAAATCCTTTCTTAAAAGACATGGAGAAACCAGAGCAAGTTTTGAAAGCTCCTTTGAATCAACCTTTTCTTTACCTTCAATCTGAAGATAAGTAAGATAACGAAGGTAAATAGACAATCGTTCAATAGTTTTATTAGAAATAGTTTTTTCTTCCATAAAAATACTCCATTTATTTAAAAGGATTAAGTCTGTCACGGAAAATATCAACGTTAAGATTAAGCAGTTCAGCGAGTTTTATAACTTTAAAAATAATATCAAAATTCATATCTTTAAGATTGTTTAATGCTGAAAGTCTGTTTTTTTCTTCAACAAAACCTGAAAGCATTTCAAAAACAACGTTTTTTTCATAATCACTGTTAAGATAAACTTCACATTCAATGCTGAACTCTACTACTTTAATTATTTCTTCAACAATTTCAATACTTGGATTTTTTTTCAGACTGTCAGTAAGAATAATCAGTTTTTTATCTATCATTTTTTTCTGTCTGCTGTTATCAATTGTAATTTTATATTTCTGAGCTGTTTTTCTTGCTTCCTTAATTTTTTCAAGAGTATTACTGTCAGCATTTGAAAGATAATTCTCAGTTTCTAAGGTAATTATTTCTGACAGCACAAAAACTGAAGCCCAGCTCAATTCAGGAGGAAGTGGCATACCAAGCTCTGATATAAAATTAATAAGCTCAATATTTTCTTCATAAATTCTTGCATAATATTTTGAAAGATTTGTAACCCTGTCTTTGAGAAAAGCTTTTATAATTAATCCTTTCTCATCATAGAAAAGATCATTCAAACCAAATTTGACTGGTTCAGATATTTTATTTTCACTTCCGTTTTTTATTGAAATTTCTGTATTTATTGAATCGAAATTATTATTAACCATGTTAACTTTAAATGTTTTTTTATAATCAATCAGAGTATCATAAACCTCAAGTTCCATGCTGTATAATATTCTGTTTTCCTCTTCTTCTGTTACCGGCTGATTTATCAGAGAAATATTTTTTCCAAAAAGTCTGCAACTTTCATAACTTCTGGTTACTGCTGATTTAATTGCAAAATGATTGGCAAAATGTTCATCAACAACTTTTGCACTTTTTGCAAAATTATCCCATATCCATCTTCCGTCATCGTATTCTTTTATGTTACTCTTAGCACTTGAAAGAATTATTCTCACTCTGTCCTCTAAATCTTTTGCTTTGTCCTCGTCTATAATAGAAAGTAGATCGAGTGCTTTTATTGCATACTTCATATTATGAACAGGTTCTATTCTTGAAATATCACCAAAAAACCATCCACAGCTTGTAAACATATACATGCCATACTTCTGAATTTCAAGAAGAATTAAAATTTTCTTTTTATCAACCTCATCTGTAATTTTAGAAACAAACTCATCTCTTCCAACCACACCGTTTATGACATCAATATATTTATTTCTCAAATCCCATGGGTTTTCAAAATATTTTTTAACTTCATTAAAATATATATTATCCAGTTCAGTTTTCAAAAAATTAAATCCATCTCTCAGTGGTCTTCTCCATTCCTGATTCCAGTGAGAAGGCGAATCCGTACTGCAACCGCAGTTTCTATACCATCTTCCTACACCATGAGAACAACTCCAAGCCGTACCATAGTCACCTTTTTTTAATACTACTTCATATTTAGGGGGATATTTTTCAAGATAATATCCATAATTAATAAAAGAAAGCTCGTTTTGTTTTAATTTTTTAATCATAGCTGTAATACACATGTTTGCAAAGGGTTCATGATGACCAAAAGTTTCGCCATCCGTTGCAATATTAACAAGGGCACCGGATTCTTCAAATCCTTTTGAGGCTTGAATTAACCTGTTCAGAAAAACATCTGCATCTCTTAGAAGATGTTCAAAACTTACAGCAGGTGCAAGCACTCTATCAAAAAAGAAAACATCAATATATCTGTTATCAATTTTTTTACCTTTATCATCATAATCGTAAATTCTATAAGCCTGACCAGGAGAAACACTTCCGTCAGAAACATCATTCCATTGAGCATTCTTCTGATTCATCAACTTGATTTTTTCAGCCTGAAAAGGAGAAAGTACGGTAAATTTAATATTACAGTCAATAAGCGCACGAACAGTCTGCATATTAATTGCAGTTTCCGAAAGCCACATACCTTCAGGTTTTCTTTCAAAATGACGTTCAAAATCAGAAATTCCCCAGTTAATCTGAGTATAAATATCTTCAACAGAAGCAAGCGGAAGAATGATATGATTATATACCTGTGCAATAGCATTGCCATGACCATTGTATCGCTTCAATGAAGCTTTATCTCCTTCAATTATCTTTCTGTAAGTCAGAGGAATATTTTCTTTAATCCAGTTAATAAGAGTTGCTCCGAAATTAAAACTGAGATATTCATAATTATTTACTATATCAAGAATTCTTCCATAACCGTCAAGATATTTGGAAAATCCATTAGGAGTATAGCATTCAGCTGCTATTTTTTCATTAAAATCATGATAAGGATTTGCCCCATCCTGCTTTTCAATAACTGAAAGCCATGGGTTTTCTCGTGGCGGCTGATAAAAATGACCATGTATAATAAGATGTTTCATTATAATTCTCCATTCAACTTTTTTAAATAATAATTTTTCAATATCAAAGCATCTTCTTCAAGAGAGGGGGATTCACAAATTACCGTCCCTTGCGCATTATATTTTATCAGAAGATTAATTATTTTTTTATAATCGACTTTTGATTCCTCAAGATTGATATGCTTTATCTCACCTTTGAGACCATAATCAATCCCTGAAAGATGACAGTGAATGTTTTGAAAAAAGTCAGGAATATTTTCTGATAAAAAATCAAAAAGATATTCAAAAGATTTTTCATTATTATATCTTGCTTGAAAATGCGAAAAGTCAATACATGGAAGTGTACCTGGAATTTCGCGACACAATTCTGCAAGAACCTGTTCAGAACCGATTTGAGATTGTTTGCCTGTCATCTCAGGTCTCAGAATAATATGATTAAGACCTTCTCTATCAAGTGTTTGGCGAATTTTCATTATATTTTTAACAGTATTTTCAATACTCTTTTTTACCGGAATATCCTGAAAAAAACCTGAATGAAAAACTACATTCTGCCCACCGGCAACATTTAGAATTCTTGCTGATTTCAGTATACGTTCCATACTTGCTTCAATTTTTTCCTGCTCTTTTGAATTAAGGTTTATATAATAGGGAGCATGACAGGAAAGTCTGATATTATTTTTAACTGCTTCTTTTTTTACTTCAAGCGCTCTTTTTTCATTAAGACTTACACTTCTTACAAATTCAAGCTCCATTGTATCAAGGTTAATTTTTCTTAGAAATTCAGGAGCTCCGGCAGAAGTTTTTACTGGTGAATTTTTTGGAATACCTGCTGTTCCAAATAAAATTTTATTAATTTGAACCATAATACATTTTCATATAAGAAATCATACCAAGTGAATAAGCATAATTAATGATGAAATCTTTCATTGAAGCCGATTCTAAAGGTGTACGCCTGATATTGTTGTGAAAAGTATCAAAAAAATTAATTGATATATTGTACCCACGGAAATTCGCTCTTTCTTCAACACTCCCCTGAGAATAAACAGGTTTAAAAAAAACTGCATTTATAAAATTTTCATTATTGTTAATTTTCTTCATAAAAACTGAGGTCTGTTCATAACCGTTTTTGAAAGAATCTATATATTCCTTTAAATATCTGTGTTTTGCAGGAATAAGAACATTATTAAAAAAATTTGTATTTCTGTTTGAAGGATCAAAAGAATTAACAAAATCAAAACTTGCCCCCGCCACGCCTGCAAAAAAAGCATTAATTGGGAATTCTCCGACAGATAAATTTTCAGTAATTCTGAATTCGTTAACCAGTTTGTTAAATTCCTGTCTATTCTGGCGAACTGTTGAATTAATTTCACCAGTTCCACTTATAAATTCAAATATTGTTCCGGGAAAAAAAGTAGTAATAAGTATTTTTTCACCATCTGCCTTGTAAGCAGGCATTGAATAAATCTGAAATACTGCAGATAAAATTAAAATAATTATTATTTTTTTCATAAAATTATTTTACCATTTAAAATTTTATTTTTCAACCCGTTTCATTCCCGTTTCACCCGCGTTTCATTCCCGTTTCACCCGCGTTTCATTCGCGTTTCATTCGCGTTTCTTTCGCGTTTTTTATTGCTTCTTCTTAATCAGAGCATATTTTATTTTAGGATTGAAAACGTAATAACCACTTTCTTTAGCATTTACTATATAAACTGGATTTTTAGAATCCGGCTCAATTTCTGAACGCAGCCTTGAAATATTAACCCTTACAGTTATAGCATCAGTTTCAGGATCATATTCTCTTTTCCATATAGCTTCAAAAATATCTCTGAAAGACAATTCCTGTCCGATATTATTTAAAAAATAAATAAAAACATTTGCAACAGTTCTTTTTTTAAGCAGTCCAAGTCTGCCACGTTTCGCCTCAACAATATCATTTTTTGACAAATCAACCCATAAGTCATAATTTTTAACATTGTCACACAACTTTTCATATTCAGCTGTCGAAATTTCTTTTGAACCTTCAGAATGTGTATATATATAATCAGAACCGCTTTTACTTTTATTTTTTTTATAAATATTAGAGTAATATTTAATTTCAATTTCTGTGATTTTAGGTTTTAGACTTTCAATTTTCTGAGAAAATAAAGAAAGCTTATCTTTCTGATTGCAAACCTGACATAAAATAACATAACCATAATATGCCCATGAATATTCAAGCCCTTTTTCTAATTCAGCAACAACATCTTCAAGCTTCTCACAATCAACTTCTTCACCTTTTAAAAATTTAATCTCATAATTCAGGATTTTTATCATTAAATCGATTTTATCCATACCTTCATTATTTTTTGAAATTTCTATAAGTGAATTTAAAATATATTTTGAAGAATCAAAATCATTTTTTAGATTATATAATCTCATTAAATTAAGATACAAATCTACCTGCCCGCGTTTTTCATCAGTTTCAACAACATGATTCAATCCTTCAACCAGGTATTTTTCAGCTTCTTCAACATTCATGTTAAGAAGAAAAATTTCACCTATGAAAGAAAAATTATAAATCATACCCACAGTGTCGTTAATTTCTTTTCTGTATTCAAGCAGCTCAAAAAGAGTTTTAATACAAAGCTCAGTCTGACCAGTTTCAAAAAAAAGAAAAGCAAGATTATGTTTAATTTTCCCAATATAAAAATTTTCTTTTATACTTTCAAAAGTAGCTATAGCTTTATCAAAATAAGATCTTGCCACATCATAGTTACGACTTCTGAATGCAATATCACCAAGACCTTTGTAAATTCTACCCTTTAATTCGCAGCCAACTTCATTTATATGCTTTTTTGCAAGATTGAAATACTCTGAAGCTTTATCATAATTATTTACAAATCTGTTACATTCACCCAGCCCAATATAGACTGAGACCATACCTTCAATATTATCTATATTCTCATAAATTTTCAGTGCTTTTTTAAAAAATTTTTCAGCTTTAATATTTTCAGAAAGCAAGGTTAAAATTCTGCCAGTGGTTTCTTCAACATCAGCTTCAAGCTTTTTTGAATCTTTAATTTTAAGTTTTTCAAGAATTTGAAATGCTTCATGAAGTTTTCCCCATCGAAGAAGAATATTTGCTTTAAAAAATTTCAAAACTGGATACTCTTTACCATAAACTTCAAGCACGTTTTCAATAATCATAAAAAGTTCCTGGTTTTTACCCTGTTTGAAAATTGAATCTATGAATGTAATAAGAAAATCCACAGCTTTTTCTTTCTGATTAATGGCATACCAGTAATAAAAAGCCTGAAGTTTGTGGGAAATATCATCAAAAGTAGAAAAATATAAAGCATATCTGTCATAAATTAAATTTTTATCGTTTTCAGAAATTTTTGAAATACAGTAATTTTTTAAAATTGAATGGATGAAATATTTTTTTTCATTATTAATTTCAAGAAGATACAAATCAGTAAGTTTGTTTTTTACTGAATTAAAATTATCAATATGGATAAGTTCTTCTACTGTCTGCTGAGAAACTGGAATGTTAAAAACTGAAAACTGTGTCAGAAAGTTTTTTTCCTTAATAGAAAGCGATCTGAAAAGAGAATCCAGAATATAATTTTCAAGTTCTTCACCAAATTCACTGCTCTCGTTTATTAAGTCTTCAAAAGTAATATCCCCTGAAATATATAGACTTACAAGTAATTTTAAAGAAAATGGATGACCCTGAATTTTTGAATAAATATTTTTTAATATATTTTCATCAGGCATCGAAATAGCATATTTTTCAAAAAGACATGCTATAAATCCTTTTGAATCCTCATAGCTTAAACCATCAAGTCTTCTTTCGAAAATTTCAACTCTTTCAAGGGGGGAAAGTTCAATTCTTTTTCTTGTTGCTATTATAAGCCTGGCTTTATTAAAAGTTTTTATTGCAAATTTAACAAAATTTCTTGTATTTTCATTTTCGATTATTTCAAAATTATCAATAAACATGACAACACTATTTTCTTCAAGAACAGTGGCAAGTTGCTTTACTTTTGAATCAATGTTTTCACCCGATTTAATAACAGGATCAAAAAACTTAACACCTCTGTCTTTAAGCCATTTTGAAACTTCATCAAAAAAACTTTCAATAGTCCATTCTTCTTGACAGGCAATCCAGATAACTGCTCTTTCAACATATTTTGAAACAATAATATCTTGAAATTTAATCATTAACGCAGTTTTTCCAATACCTGTAATTCCAGCAATAACAATAATTTTCTGAGTTTCAAAATACTCTTCAAGTCTTGACAGTTCACGATTTCTGCCAAAAAAACTGGACGTGTTTACAGGCAAATTTAATTTAAACATAAACAAATTATATAAATTAATTAAAATTAAAACAAGTTTAATATAAAAAAAACTTAATCTATATTAATATTTAACCGATAAAAAAAATAATCAAAAACAGCTTTTATAAATATAAAGTAATATTTCGGTATGGCATTAAATTCAGCTGTAATTGAACTTAACAAGATATAAATTGCAGGAGTGTATTACTATGGTAGAGTTTATTAATCAATTTTTCATCGACATTGAAAGTCCTGACCCTGAAATAAGGAAAAACGCAATAATAAAATTTTCAAAAGAAATGTTATATTCGTTACAGGCACTCGAAGATGTAAAGTTGTCAGAAAAAGATGAAAAAGTAAGATATTATGCTACCAGAACACTCCAGATGTTCAAGGAAAAAATTACTGAATTTTCAGAACTTGAGAAAATGGAAAAAGAAGAAGAGACAAATGTTACTGAGAATGATTTTGATTTTGATACTTTTCTTGAACTGCTTAAATCTCAGTCAACCCAGACAAAATTGAAAGCTATTCAACGTGGAATATTAACATTTGATTCAAAACTTATACTTCCTTATCTTAAAGAAGCTCTTTTCAGAGAACAGGACAGTTATGTAGTTTCATCACTGGTAAAATCAATAGGATATATAGGGAATAAAAACGAGATTAACATTCTTGTTAAATATCTTAATGACCCAGACCCTCGGGTAAGAGCAAACACTATAGAAGGTCTTGAATTTATAAAAGAAGAAGAAATATACAAACATCTTATTCCTATGCTTAAAGATAAAAATCCAAGAGTTATTGCAAATGCCGCAAAAGCTCTTCAGAAATTCGGAAAATCCAACGTGCTTGATTTACTGGCTAAAATGATAACTCTCCCTAAAAGAGAAATGCGCGACTCAGCAATTTTCGCATTATCTAAAATGAAAAGCATTGAAGCTGGTAAAATTCTTCTTAATCATTATAAAAATGAACAGGAGCTCGAGCTGATTTCCAAAATTGAAAAAGCTGTGGAAAATATGATAGCAAAAGGCGAAGAAAGCCTAAATCATTTATATCTGGAAGCTAAAAAAGAAAAACAGAATATTATTAAGGAAACTGTAACCGAGAAGGAAGAAATCCCAGAAATAGAGATAGAACCGGAAATAAAAATTGAACCAGTACCAGCTGATAAAACTATTAAAGAAAAACCTGAACCTGAAAAAACACAAACAGAGGATGAAGGATTATTATCAAAAATAACTGGTATTTTTGCAAAAAAATCAAATCAAGAAGAAGAAACCGAAAAACATCAACCAGGTAAAATACATTTATCGGATGTTAAACCGTATTCAGAACCAGTTCATAAAAAAGCTGAACCTGAATCCAAACCAGAAATTAAACCAGAAACACCACAACCTGTTATTGAACCTGAACCTTCGATAGAACCCGAATCCACAATAGATACTTATGAAGAATTATCAATCGATGATAACGATATTGAGCTCCTTATTGGAAAAAAAGAAAATAAACCTTCAGAAAACATAAAAATAGAAGATGATGTTGTTGAAATTGAAGATTTGAAAGACCCCTCAAGTTTGAAAACAGAATTTAACATTAATGATCTTGAAGAAATAAATGAAGCTGTCCACACAACTCAAAGGGAAGAAACAGAAAATGTAATTGAAGAACCCCTTGAAATTCATGAAATTGAAGATGTTCAACAAGTTGAAGAAGTTGAAGAAATTGAAGATGTTGAAGATGTTGAAGATATTCCTGAACAGATAACTACAGAAGAACCAATCGAAATTATTTCACCTGAGGAAGAAATTATAAATGAAATTAATCTGAATGAAAATGACAATTCTCAAACAGAAGAAATAGAGGATATAATTGAAATTTCGGATGACAGCAATTTAAATCTTGACAGTATCAGTGAAATATTTGAAGAAACAGAAACTCAGGAACAGACAATACCAGAAGATTCAACAGTTGATGATATTATCGAAATTAATGATGAAACT
>JBAZDD010000035.1:0-13869 GCA_041654635.1 Candidatus Muiribacteriota bacterium | reverse complement strand
CGAGCTTTTTCTTCTGCTTCTTTTTTTAATCTTTCAGCTTCTTGTTTTTCTTTACGCAATTTACTTTCCGCTTCTTTTATTTCTCTTGCCTCTCTTGCTGCTTCTCTTGCTGCTTCAATAGCATCTAATTTTTCTTTTTCTTTGATTTCTTCCATCTCTGCAAGTATTTCTTCTTCTTTTGCCAGAACAGGAGTAATTTCTTTAGTATTTTTTACCTCTGAATATTTTGATTTATTTTTATTGTCAATATTTTCTGTTTTAATCTCAATTTTAATTTCAGGTTTACTTTCTTTTTCTATTTTTGTTATTTCTTCTTTTTTTTCTGCCAGGTTTCTTACACCAACTGGTCTATATTTATCACCAAGATATTTTTTACCGGTAATTATATCTTCAACCTGAATATCAGGCTGAGCAATAACATGTGAAAATAATACTATTCCCTGTTTCTTTCCAGTTTCAACTCCAGCTTCAACAGCAGCTTTAACTGCACCAACATCACCTTCAATTTTTATTATCACCGTACCGAAATTGGCTTCATAATTCAACAAAGTTACATCTGCTGCCTTCAGACATGCATCTATAATTTCAATTGCATTTGAAAAACCAACAGTTTCAATCATTCCGATAGATTTCATATTTTCAACCTGTTATCCTGAATTCATTATAATTACCTGAATAATTATAATAGTGAACCTCGACTTTTTCAACCTTTGAAGAAAAAGGACCTATTTTTAATTGTTCAATCAAACTTTCAATATTGATTTCATCACCTTCAGCAACAACTTCAACACTTCTATCCGGCATATTTCGGACATAACCTGTAACAGCTAAATCTTTTGCATTTCTAAAAACAAAATACCTGTAACCAACACCTTGAACTCTGCCTTTAATACTTGCCTGAATCGCTTTATACATAATCCCTCCATTAACTGTAAATATTTTATCAGAGAACGCCGATATATAAAATAACAAAAGAAAAATTGAGAGGGTAACCAAATGATAAGCAGATTAAACTCAAGTAAAACACTAAATCTTCTGGCAAAAGGAATGGATACAGCTTCTTACAGACATAAAATAATATCCAATAACATTGCTAATGTTGATACTCCAGGTTTTAAAATTTCAGGAGTTAAATTTGAAGATACTCTCAAAAAAGTTCTTGATGAAGATGGAATTCGCGGTGTAAGAACACATGAAGGTCACATGCAGCTTGGATTACCAAATTACCATGAAATTTCTCCAAAAAAATTTCAGTTTAATGATACTTATTACAGAAACGATAAAAACAACGTTGATATTGATGTAGAAATGGGTAAAATGGCTACAAACACAATATATTTTGAAGCCTGCACTGAAAGAATCAGTAGTTTTTTCACAAATCTTAACGAAGCAATTACAAGAGGAGGAGGTAGATAATGCAGATATTTTCAGCAATTAACTCAGCAGCTTCAGGACTTACTGCACAGCGACTCCGAATGGATACAATATCAAATAATATTGCCAATGTTAATACTACAAGGACTGAAGAAGGTGGTCCTTATAAAAGACAGACCCCTATTTTTGTACCAAGACAGGAGCAGAAATTCAACATGCCTTTTCCTGCAAGAAAATTACAGGATAAAATTGGTGAAGGTGTAAGAGTTGTTGGAATAAAAGAAGACAATTCTCAGTTCAGATTAGTTTATGACCCAGGTCATCCTGATGCAAATGAAGAAGGATATGTTTCTTATCCAAATGTCCAAATCGTGAAAGAAATGGTTGATATGATTTCTGCTAATCGTTCTTACGAAGCCAATGTTGCAACAATTCAAACTGCAAAACAGATGGCTACAAAAGCTCTTTCAATCGGCAGAGGTGCCTGATAAATTTAATTAACATGATAACAAATGCTAAAAAAAATATAATTATAATATTTTTATTTTGAATAAAATCATTCTGCCATGGAAAACTCATAGAAAACATATGATTGTGATGATGATGTTCATCATGACTATGTTCATGATTATAAATTTTGGAATGTCCAAGAATCATTTTATTTAATTCTGTTTTTTCTTCCTGCTGAAAAAATTTTTTTACAGCTTTGTCATAAAACTCATATTTTTCTTTTTCTTTATTTTCCTGAGCAATAAATCTTAATAGCTTCAAATAGTTTAAAGGAAAATGAAAACTTAAAATACCATCAGAATTTTTATCATTTGCAGAGCTCTGCAGTGCTGCATAAAGAGCACTTTCAGCCTTTTTATAATCCTTAACATACACTGTGTAAACAAACCCTATTTCACCGAGAATTTTGTGAATATGTTCATGTTTCGGATTATTTTTTATAAATTCATTTAATACTTCAATTGCCTTTCCATAATCTTTTAAATATTTTGAATACATAATTGATAAATAAACCGCACCCTGGATGTTAGTTTTATCAAGTTTATTTAACAGCTCAAGCATACCAGTCTGTTTTTTTATATCATGTCTGAACTCACTTTCAAGATGATAAAATTCATCAATTTTCACCCATAAAATTGAAGCATAATATTTTTTTATTCCATTTAATATAGAATCAGAAAAAAGAAAATTTTCAGATTTTTGGATTTTGTTTACATTAATTGAACTCAACTGATAAAAAGTAAGAAAACCCAATAATGCAAAAATCCATATTACTTTTTTAATCATAACTCTTTCCTTGAAAAGAAAAAGGAAAATATGTTTAAAATAATATAAATATAAAAAAGTGAATATATAACCACAAATAATAAATAATTAAATGGTATATTTATACTTGATAGAAAAGCTCTTTCGACTTCTGCAAAATAGTATTCGCACGGCAATAACAGTTTAATAATTTCTATAAAAATACTTTTGAATTCATTTCCTGAAACATAGACAATCTGACTTAATCCAAACCCAAGAACACTTAATCCAAATGAATTTATTAAACTGAAAATTGTATTAATTCCGGCAAAAAGTGCTGTAAACATTGCAATTCTTGAAACATGAACAATAAAACTGGAAAAAAAACCTGAAAAAACGTCATTAAAAAAAAGAGTTTCAGCAAAAATAATAGCATATACAAAAATTGAATTTATAATTAAAGAAAAAAGAATTCCAGAATATTTACCATATAAATATACTGAACGCGAAACACCTTTACCAAGTATAATATAGTTTTTTTTATCTTTTATTTCAGCACCTATTTCAGAATAACTCCACATAATTGAAAATAGAATAGATAAAGCCAGAAAAAAAGTAAGATTCGCAGAAACAAAAATTTGTGGTATAAAAAAATCAGTGAGTGAATTTATATAAAAATATGACATTATGTTAAAAAGAATAAAAAATACAGCAAGCATCCATCCCTTTTTTTTAAAAATTGAAAAAGCAGTATATAAAGCTATTTTTTTAATCATTGATATTTAGAAATTCCTTTTCTAAAATTTTTTTAAACTCATTAAAATCAGATAAATCTTTTATATAAAAATCTTTTTTTATCTCACCATGATTTAAAACAAGAATTCTATCTGAAACATCATACGAAAATTCAAGATTGTGTGAAGTAAGTAATATTGTTTTTCCGTTTTTTTTCATTTCTGTAATAATTTGTTTTAATTCATATTGACCAGAAATATCAAGCCCGCTGTAAGGTTCATCGAGTAAAACAAGTTCAGCTGAAGAAAGTGCGCTCATAATTACACCAAGTTTCTGTCTTGTTCCTTTTGAAAAATTTTTAATAATTTTTTTATTTTCTACAAGGTTCAAAATTTTTGAATAATAATTAAATTTTTCCATATCGAGTTTTTTATTTTCAAGAGAAAGAAAGTATTGAACTGCTTCTTTTGAGGTAAATTCTTCAGCAAAATATGGAAGTTCTGGAATAAAAGTAATAAAATTATTTCTTATTAATTTTTGTTGATTATAAAGTATTTGACCTTTTTCTACCTGTGTAATAGTAGATATAATTTTAAGAATAGTAGTTTTACCCTGACCATTCAAACCTGATATTGTGGTTATTTCATTTTTAAAAAGTGTGAAATTTAAATCTTTAAGAATTTCAGTTTTACTGTAAGATTTTGAAATATTCAATACTTCTAATATTTTGTTTTTCATATTTAATATGATAAAAAAAAAAATTCAATTTGTAAATAAAAAAAGCCCTCAAAAATGAGGGCTTTTGATAAATTATAAATCAAATAAAAGTTATCAGGAACCAGAGCCTGAACCACCCTGTTCTTTTGCAGCACTGCCATGTGTTGAACAGTAAACACCTTCTTTGTCATCATACATGTATTCACCTGCATCTGGACAGAAAGGAAATTTACTACCAGAAAGATAATCGGAAAGGTCTTTCTGCTGAGCATCACTGATTTTAGTGTTTGAACCTTTAATCTGTTTACCTGGATCTCTGTTTTCCATGTTCCACATTTCAACTGCTGATTCAATGTTTCTTGAGTTTCCCCAGCAAGTTTTCTGTTTAGCCTGTTCTCTTGCACGGGCAAATCTTGGTAAAGCCATACCACCGAGAATACCGATAATCGCGATAACAATCATAAGTTCGATTAGCGTAAAACCACGTTTTTTTCTGATAAACATAATGTTCTCCTCCTTTTTTTATTTAGTCCCTAATTTAATTATACACAATATCGACAAAAAAAACAATAAGATTAAAAGCAGTGAATAAGTAACCGGAGTTTTACTCCTCGGTGAGGACTTTGCTTTCGCAAAGTGTGATGTTACCTTTTACTGTTTTTAAGATTCATCCCCGTTTTATCCGCGCTTCTAAGTTTTTGCTTTCTCGGATTACGGATTACCGATTACGGCTCACTGCTTCTATCAAATCTCTTCTTCTGAATCAAGAAATTCAAAGAGTTTATCTATTGCAGTAATTGCAAAAAGTTCTTTAATAAAAGGATTGTCACAGAAAATTGCCATTTTTGTCTGTGGCATAAGTTTATAAAAATGAACCATTACTCCAAGTACAGAACTGTTTATATACTGGGTTTTTTTAAAATTTAATATAATTTTAGTGGGATTTTTTGCACTTATATCATTAAATATATTGCTAAATTTATCAGTATCTTCATCATTGTTAATGAAACCTTCAAGAGAAATAACAAAACTGTTATTTTCTCGGGTATCAAGAGATATTTTACTTTCCATTTCAGCCTCAATTTCTTTTATTAAGTTCATATAGTGATTTTAACATAATATAATATTTTTCGCAACCAGAATATTTTTATATATTTATGTTTTTGATTTTTCATACTCACTTAGTGGTCACTGTTTCTTATTTATCTCACATATTAACTGCTTCTCTTTTGCTTTTTCGGATTACTGATTACAGATTACTGTTCACGGCTCCTATGTTCTTGCTTTCTCGGATCACCGATTACGGCTCTTAAGGTTCATTCCCGTTCCATCCGCGATTTATACGCGTTTTATCCCCGTTCCATCCGCGTTTTATACGCGTTTTATCCCCGTTCCATCCGCGTTTTATACGCGTTTTATCCCCGTTCCATCCGCGTTTCACTCGCGATTTTCTATTTATAAAGCTCTTTACTGATTTATTTTTTTATGCTAATATCGTGATTATGGATATAATATTTGATAAAGACAAAGACTATAATGACTTTATAAAAAACATTAAAAAATGCACTCTATGCCCTTTGTGTGAAAAAAGAACAAATGTTGTCACTGGTGATGGTAACATAAATTCAAAAATTATGATTGTTGGCGAAGGGCCTGGAGAAGACGAGGATATTAAAGGTATTCCATTTGTTGGGAAAGCAGGTCAGTTACTTGATAAAATTTTAAATTCTGTAGGCTTTGACAGAAAAGAAAACATTTATATCACAAATGTTGTAAAATGCCGACCTCCTCAAAATCGTGACCCTGAAAAAGAAGAAATTAAAACCTGTTCAGCTTATCTTTTATTTCAGATTGAACTTATTAAACCTGAAATAATTATAACTCTCGGTAATCATGCTTTGAATTTCTTTGTTGAAAATTCTTCAGGAATAACAAAAATGCGCGGGAAAATTTATTCATGGAACAATATTAAAATAATTCCCATGTATCATCCAAGTTATCTTTTAAGAAATATGGACACTCCAAAATATGAAATTTTAAGAAAAGAAACATGGTATGATATAAATTTAGTGAAGAATAACATCAGTAGCTAAAGGAGCCACTTCAGGATAATACTGAGCTATAGTATCAACTATTTCTCTTAAAGTCATGTCTGAAAGCGGAACATCATCAAGATCAGTTTTCACTATTATACTCTTCTCTACTCCATTAACAGTTAATTTATCACTGACATAATTGCCACTCAGAATAGAAATTCTTTCAGGCTGACCATAAAGCGCAATACCATCAATCACAACAAGCATGATATCAGATAAATCATTTTCTAAAAGACTTGAATATGGATTGCTGTGTTTTTTCTGAGTAAATACAAAATCCGCTTTCTTGCCTTTATCTATACTACCAAGATAATCTCCGAATCCTGTAATATTTGCAGCATTAATAGTTATCATGTCAAATAAATCCTTGTGAGAAAAATAACTCCCAAAAAGTTCTTTATTGACTTCCTCTGCAAACTGAATCTCTTCAAGCATGTTATCACTTCCGGTTAAACTCCAGTCGGGAGCAAGTGCAATTGTTACACCTGACTGATGCGCAATGTCTGCTCTGGTAGATGTTCCGTAACAGATGTAATTACTCTTTGGCGACCAGATTAAATTCATTTCTTTTTCTGCCATAATATCAAATTCTTCTTTACCAAAGCCTGTTCCGTGAATTATTAAAGTTTCTTTTCTTAGTAATCCTGTTTTTTCAAAATCATAAAATTCCTGTTTTGAACCTTCATCAATTCCTTCACCAAGATGAATTACAAAATGAGAAGCTCTTCTATCTGCCATTGCTTCAATTACTGTTTCTGCTCTTGTTATTTCTCTTGGCTGAAGCGGAAAAATTGAAGTTCTTATTGTATCTTCCTTAATCATATTATATGAATCCATATTTCTTACAAGGTCAGCTATTCCTCTTAATCTTGGAGCACCCTGAATCATGTTTGCACCGCCAATCATCGCTTTAGCCTCAGCATATCGCATAACCATAATTCTTGTATCACGATTTTCTCTGAACATTCTTGAACGATTAGCTGTAAGTTCTTTATATTCTTTTGTTCTTGACCATTCATACCTGTTTGAAAAAGTTCTTCCTATTCTCCATTCACCCAAAAAGTTATAATCTGGATGATTGTGAGTTTCTACAAATCCGGGATAAATATATTCATCAGTATTAACAACAACTCCCTTGGACTTAACAAGTTGAGAATTTTCTCCTACCCAGACAATATCGTTACCTGAAACCACAACAGCGCCATTGTCTATTATTTTAAAACTATCAGCAACGGTTCCTGTAAAAATAACAAGTTCACCGTCAAGCACTGAAACATCAAATACCGGAATGTGAAAATGCTTTAAATAGAGTGGTTCGGATATTAAAAGAAGTAACAGTACTCCCAAAGTTATAAAAAATAAATACTTCTGCATTAACTAATTATCACAGATAAATTAAATAATAGCAAGGATTTTTATTATTTCCCGTTTCATCCGCAACTTTTAAGTTTTTGATTTTCCTTACTCACTTACTCACTAACTCACTTTCTCACTTCTCACTGCTCTTAAAATTTACCCCCGGTCCTTTCAAAATACTTGAGCCATCATTACCTGGAATAACTTTTATCTGAACAGGAATTCTTTCTTTCAGAGCTTCCACATGAGATATAACTCCTATGAATTTCCCTGAATTTTTAAGACTTTCAAGACATTCAAGCGCTGTTTCAAGTGTTTCCTCATCAAGGGTTCCGAAACCTTCATCAAGAAACAGAGAATCAATTCTTACTTTTTTCCCGGAAAGTAATGATAACCCAAGAGCAAGCGCCATACTGACAAGAAAACTTTCCCCACCAGAAAGGTTTTTGACACTTCTTTCTGAACCGCCTTTAAAATTATCAATAATATTCATCTCTAAAGGCTCGTTTTCATCTTTCACAAGTATATATCTTGAAGTCATTTTTTGAAGTTCAAGATTTGCATAATATATTAAGTAATCGAAAGTTATTCCCTGAGCAAAATTTCTGAATTTTTTGCCATCAGCTGAACCTATTAAAGTATTAAGAAAACCGTAATCTTTTATCTCTTCTTTCAGTTTTTCAATTTTTTCACCATAGTTTTTTTTCTGACTGATATTATGGTTATTAATTTTTATTTTTTCTGAATAACTACCTGACTGAGTTAAAATTTCATCTTTTTTTCTTTTCAATTCTGCTAAATATTCTTCCGCATTTTTCTGTGAATGATTAATTCTTATATATTCACTGTGATTTTCAAGTATTATTTTCGATTTATCAATTTCAATTTTCAATAATTCAATTTTCTTAGATAAAAATTGTATTTTTTCATCCAGTCTTCCTTCTATTTCATTGAGATTATTTAGCTCACTGACTGTTTTTTCAAGTTCAGCTTGATTTTTATCGTTTTTTTCAATCTGTTTTTTTTCTTCTAAAGTTGTATCTTTATCTTCAAAAAGTTCATATCGAATTTTTTTTTCATTTTCAAGCAGAGTTAAATTTCTATTTTTTATTAAAGAATTTTCATTCACTCTATTTTCCAGAATTTCTTTTAAATTCCATGCTTTATCCAGTGACTGAATTAAATCCTGTTTCTTTTTCTGATAATCTGAAAGTAAATCAAAATTCTCTTTATACAAATTAATTTCTTTTTTTAATTCATTATAAATAATTTCTAAATTCTGATTTGAATCATAAGAGAATTTTAGTTCAGGAATACTTTTCAGAATTTCAAAAAAATCATTTCTCTTTTCGATTTTTTCATCAGCAAATTCTGTGTTTTGATTTTCTATATTTTTTAAATTATTTTCTAAAATTTTTAATCTGCTTTCATACTCATTATTTTTTTTCTGATAAATTGATAGTTTTTCTGCTGTCTCTTTCAATATTTTTTCAACAGCATTTTTCTGTTTTGACAATTCATCAAATGATTGAATTTTTATTCTGTAATTTTGAAGTTCTGAATTTATATCTGATGAGATTTTATTTAAATTTTCAAAAATTTCGTTTTGTGAATATTCTTTAAAATGCTGACTTATTAATTTTTCAATATCCTGATTAAGAGAATTTATTTCCTGCTCAAAGTGTTTTATGTTCTTATTTTCAATATTTACAGTTGTTTCGTATTCTGTCAGGCTTTTTTCAGCTTCAACTATTTTTTTTGAAAATTCATTAAACTCACTGTTTAATCTTTCTAATTCATTTTTGCTTTCTGAATTTAAAACAAAACTATTTTCAGAAAAAGGATGTTCAAGAGAACCGCAAAGCGGACATGGTTTTCCCTGCTGAAGTTTCAACCTTTCATCTTCAAGACTTTTAAATTTTCTTTCAAGTTCAAGCTTTTCTTTCAGTATTTCGATAGTTTTATTTTTTTCTGACAAAACAGTTTTATTAAGATTTAATTCAGCATTTAAGACTTTAATTTTTACAATAAGTTCTTTATTATTTTTTGTAATTTTATCAATTTTGGATTTTTTAACCTCAACTGATTTATAATTTGATTCCAGAATTGATATTATATTATTTTTCTCTTTCAATAAATCAAATTTTTCACGAATGTTATCAATACTTTCATAATCAGTAATATTATTAATTTCATCAATTATTAAATTGTATTTTTTGTTTTCTGAATCTGTTTTTACATTTATCAAATCTAATTCTTTATTACAATTTTCAAGTTCTGATTGAATATTATTTTTTTCAATTATAAATTCATGATTTTTTTTTATATTTTCATCAATTTTATTATCAATTTTTTTTATCTCAGAAATAATATTATCAAAAATCTCTTTTTTATTTATCAATAAATCAAAGCCAGAATATTTTGAATTTACTTTTTGACATTCATCAATAAAAAGATTTATTTTTTCAATTTGATTTTTATAATTGGTTATTTTATTATTAATTTCATCAAGTTCTTTTTTATCATTATTTATACTTTTATCCAGTTCATTAATTTGATTATTAAAATTTTTTATATTTGAATCCAGAACTACAACTTTTTTAATCAAATCATTTAAAAAATTAAATTCTTTCTGTAATTTTGATTTTTCTTTTTCCAGAGAATTTTTTTTATCTGAAATAAAGTTAATTTTTTCAGAATTTTGCTTTAAATTATTTTCTATTTCTTTTTTTTCTTCAACAGCTTTTTCATAATCCGTCAAATCATCGTGGAAAGATTTCTGAGTTTTTATTATTAAATTATTAATTTCAATTTCATTTTCAATTCTTTCAGCAGCAACATTATTATTATTAATTTTTTCATTAATCTCGTCCACTTCTTCCCCAGTTAATACTTTGAAGTTTTCTTCAATTTCAGTGTTTTTTTCCAGTTCTAATTTTTTTTCATTAAATGTTCTGTAAACCTCTATAGAAAGATTTGAATAAATATCTGTCCCTGTAATTCTTTCCAATATTGGAGAACGCTCATTTACAGAAGCTTTAAGAAATGCTGCAAAATCACCCTGAGCAAGCATTATTGAGCGGGTAAACTGATAAAAATCCATACCAGTAATTTCAACAATTTTTTTTGAAACTTCAGTTATTTTTGTTTCAATAATTTCACCGGTTTTATAATAAGAAAGTTCACATCTGGCAGGCTGAAGATTGCCTTCAATTTTATTTCTTGCTCTTCTTTGTGACCAGAAAACTCGGAAAATATCTTTTGAAGTTTCAAAAACAACTTCTGAAAAACATTCAGTTGTATTTTTTGATATAATTTCATTATCGTTTTGACTTATTATGCTTAATCTCGGAGTTTTACCATACATTGCAACACAAATTGCATCAAGAATGGTTGTTTTACCCGCTCCAGTCGGCCCAGTAATTGCAAAAATTCCATTTTCAACATAATTTTTATTTGTAAAATCAATATTCCATTCGCCATACAGAGAATTTATATTTTTAAATCTGAGATTTTTTATAATCATATACTACTCTTTATCCCTGTCTAAATATTTATTTCTAATATTTTTATATAGTTTTACAAGGTGAATTCTTTTATCATCATATATTTTATTCACATCGAGACATTTCTCAAAAACCTCTATATCATCAAGCTCTTCAAGCGATTTATCAAATTCAGATTTTTCAAAAACACGCTTAATTATATTCAAATTTGAGAATTTTAATATTTCAACACAGGAATTTTTCACCAATTCATAGAAAGTCTGACCATAATCCGAATCCAAATTATTACCATTATAAGAAATTTCGACCCAGACTGATTCATTCTTTTCAATTAACTGTAAAAGCTCAGATTTAATTTTTTCAGTATTACCAGTTATTAAAGCTGATTTCTGAAAACATGGGACTTCAATTTCATTAATAATCAAATTGTCTTCAAACTCACCGACTATAACTTTTTTTACACTTGAATCACTAAAACTCATAAAAAGAGGTGCCCCGGAAAATCTGATATTATTTTTATTATCAACAGTTTGAGCTGAATGAAGATGACCAAGAGCAACATAATCAAAAATATCTGGAAAAACATCTGACCCTACACGGGAAACATTACCTACATAAAGCTCGCGAACACCATCATTTTCAAAAGTTTTTGCACCCGCAGTAAACAAATGTCCAGTTGCAATGACAGGAATTTTCAAATTATTCTGTTTTTTAATATTGAAAGCAATATCCCCTGTTTTTTCATAAAAATCTTTTATTCCATTTATATTTTTAATAAATTTATCATCAATATTTTCTAAATCTTCAGTTTTTCTTATATCTTTATCACGAAGATAAGGAACAGCACAGAAAACACAGAGTGGATTATTTTTTTTATCATTCAAAACAAAAATGTGATTTTCAATATTTTTTGAAACACTTCCAGTAACAAAAATATTAAAGGATTTTAAAAGAGAAGCTGATGCCTCAAGGAAAGAAGGAGAATCATGATTACCACCAGTTATTAAAATATTTGAAATATTATTAGAATCAGAAATAATATTTTTTAAAAAATTAAAATAAATTTCCTGAGCCCGGTTTGAAGGTGAAATTGTATCAAAAACATCGCCTGAAACAATTAAAATATCAATATTTTCTTCTTTAATAACTTTCTGAAGCCAGTTAAAGAACTTTTCAAACTCATGGTATCGAGTTTTATTATATAGTTTTTTACCAATATGCCAGTCAGAAGTATGTAAAAATTTCATTTAAATTCCTAATAATTATTTTCTGTAATATTAACAGAAAAATAATTTTATGGAAAAAATTATATTCAAATAATATTGAGAAAAATAATTAAACTTTGTTAAATTCAGTATTTTGACAATTTGGACATTGTGGTAATGTAGTTTTTTTATGATCAATCTTGACTGAAGTTCTGCACTTTTTACATGCATAAGTGCCAATAGGTGGTTTTTCGCCAGTTTTAAACATTAGAGTTCTCCTGTGAAACAATAGGTACAACTTTGAGTATATACTATTTTAATAATTAAGCAATTTAATCACTCTCAAATGGAAGGAGCCGAAGCAAACGAAGAAACAGAAGATGATGAAGATTTTGATATTGATATAGGCTTTGACATTAATTTAGATTTCGGTTTTTAAACCCAAGATTTTTTGTTGTCATACTTGCATATAGAAAAAACTTTCTGCTCCGATATCTTTTTTAATCGTTTTTGCAGTCATAACCTGAAATATAATTATTTTTGCAACAAGATAATTATTTTTGCACTAAAGTAGCTTTATGTAATTGTTATGGATATAAACAATCCGAATAATTATCAAACTACAGAAAATGTTTGAGGCGAAGAACAAAATTTATGCCGTCAAACTTTGTGAAACTGATTCATTAATCATTTTCAACTATGACTAAAATATTATTCAGAACTTCTAAATATTTATAAAGCTTTGAATGAATCTCTTCAAAAGTTTCTTTGTCGTAAATATGACTTAATAAATTTCTGTTATCAATCATTTCAATTAAGCACAAATATAATTCTTCATCAATAAACTTATTATTATAAAATTCTTTTATTGACTGCTTCGGAGTTTTAACTTCAATCCCATGCTTAATCAATAAAAACGCTTTTATAATTTTCCATGTAGCCTCGGTAACACATTCAAATTTTTGAATCTGACCATTTTTTAATCCATCGAGAATTTTACCAGAAAAATCTTCAAGATTAATTTCCATTAAATCTTTAAAATCATTAAGAGCATTTTTAAAATTGCTTAATTTAAATGAAAATTTTTGGCTCTGTTCCATATTATGATATCCTTTAATGCCTGTTTTTTGAAGTTTAAATCAGTAATCCTTGTAAAATCTACAATATCAATTTTATTAGGAACAATACAACTATCAATCTCTGATTTTATTTTATTAATAATATTTAAATCTATTTTTTCCTGCCCGTAAATACCAATATCAAAATCAGACCCCTGCTCAAAATCACCCCTGGCATAAGAACCAAATAAAAAAACATTGAAATTATCTAAATCAATATTATTTAAAACTATGTTTTTAACTGTTTGAAGCCAGTTTTGAACATGATTATTCATATAAATATTATATCACATCAAAAATCAATCAGCAATTGTTTCATTCAACAATCAGCAATTCTCAATGATGTTTTTTTCGTAATGTTTTTATGTTTTTTTGCTGTCGCCCCGGTGTGGACTTCGTGTAATGCTGCTATCGCAACATGTGATGGCTTTCAGCCATGTAAAGACACCTGAAGGTGTCAGTAAAGTTGACTATAGTCAACAGTTAAAGATTTTTCGGATCACGGATT
>JBAZDD010000034.1:0-13954 GCA_041654635.1 Candidatus Muiribacteriota bacterium | reverse complement strand
ATTTAATTGATTGTATTCTCGGATACCAATCTGATATCACTGGATGTTCTTTAAGGTAATTGCTATCTAAACCAACTGTAGGAATAGGTCCATCTACTTTAAAATTATATTCTTTTCCATCTTCCTTTTTCTTTTTTGGACGAATAATTTGAAGTTTTTTACCAACATCATAAGTTACATTTAAAGGTATTCTAAATATTCTTCGTCTTTCATTTCCAGGCAAACCTTCATCAGCTAGATATTGACGGAACTTTTTCATAAAATCAGCTTCAATACCAAATACATTTAAAGTTTCTATTTCTTCAATATTATCTGGAATATTTAATGCTTTACTATGTCCACTTCGTTTTAGACTCCAATTATACCCTTTTAATCTAACTCCACGACCAAATAATTGAATTATTTGAGCACCTTCCGTTTTACCAACATGCATTAACCCTAATGTACTAACACGCCAACAATCCCAGCCTTCAACAAATTTTTTAGAACCAATTAAAAGATTAATATTAGAAGAAGAGTCTTTCACTGTATTGAAAGTTGCTTCGCCAAACTCACTATCTTCAACAGATATTTCTAATTGAACTTTTCTTTTTACTTCTTCTATATGGTCAGTTAAAGACTTTGAATCTCCAACATTAATTAGGCCAAAAGGTGTCTCTGTATCGCCTACTCTTAAAGCTACTTCACCAGAGTCACCCTTAATTCGCTCCATTTTGAGATGTCCACCAGTGATTGAATTAAATAAATCTCTCAAAATGTTTTTATATAATTTTTCATAAGTCAATCCATTATTGACCTTTTTTGCTAACCAGTTAAAAGAATTTTCAAAAATATCATAATCATCACTATCTAATAATCCAGTATCTTGTCCATTACCAGATATTATCTCTTTTATTCTTTTTATGGATTTTTCCATGTTAGATACAAAATCAGAAATAAATGTTAAAATCTGGGCAACATCTGATACTGTTGCTTTTTCAGCTTTTGATGACCCTTTGACCGTTGTCCCAACAAATACCCATAGAGGTTTTTCAATATTGAAAACTTGTAATTCATTGTATTTATTATTATATAAATCCAATTGTTGATAATATTTTAATAGACAAGCAGTTAAATATACTGATTTTGTCTCTTCGAAAGATTTAGGTAAATTTAAGATTTGATAATCTTTACCATAACCATCTTCATAGAACCATCTATAAGAATAATCAAATATTATTGTTTTAGCATAATCATCTTCGTGTCCTGTTCCAGAAACTGCTTGATCAAAAGTAGCTGAATATTCAAAGGTAAACCCTTTTTCACTAAGCATAGAACGATTCTTATACCATGCTTTTTCATCAGCTTTTGCATTTTGATCAGAAAGCCCTCTATGACCTTCATCCACCAATAACAAATTTTCATCGCCTAAACTTCTTGTTGCTATGATATTCGGACCATCTTTTTCTGAAAGTTTTGTTATTTCAATTACATCGATTCTTGAGATTCCTTGTGCTAGTGTGAAGAGATTATATCCTTCTTTTGAAAAATGTGAAGCAGAAATACTGCTTTCTTTAAATTCAGCTATATGTTGTTGACTTAACCTTTCATTTGGTGAAATTAGAATGACACGCGATAAATCCTTTTCTTTACCATATTTTTTTGAATAATATTCATACTGCAAATAATTAACATGCATCAACAGAGTTTTACCCGAACCAGTTGCATTTTGTAATGAAATTTTATTTAAATCCTCTTCACTATAGTATTCTATACCTTTATAATCAGTCCATTTTGAGTTAAACTTATTTACATATTCATTTAAATTTTCCAGTAATAATTCTTTGTTGCTAAAATACCTATCAAGATATATTTCTACAAATAATAAAGATAACCATTGAAAATATTTCCATTTGACAGGTCTATGTCTTTTGGAATTAATAACTTGAGTATGTTTTACAATGTTTTCTTCATACATAAGAATTTGTTCTTTACTGATTTTACTAATATTATTCCAAAATAATTCACTATCAACTAATGAATGATAAAAATAATGCAAATTATCGTTATCTAGACCTTCATTATCAATATTTTTGATTAATTCAGTAAGTTTATGAAATGGTCGAACATTTTGTTCATTTACTCTGTATTCTTTTAAGGGATCAATACCAAAAAGACTTATCAACCACTGATTTAAAATAAGTTTGTTTCTGAATTTATGTTGTTTCGGACCTTTGTTTTTTCTTTTAGCCATTTTTAGTCCTCAATTTCCCACATTTTTTTTAAAAATTCTTCTTCAATAATTCTTACTTTCCAGTTTTCATTATCTTTTTTAAGATTTGGTAAATTATTACAACCATTTACATAAATCGTATCAAATTCAAAATCTTTTGTTGATATACAATTTTGTTTAAACCATTCATCTAACATGAGATTATCTTCTTCCTGATTTTCTGTTAGGTTTCTCCAAACAATAAGTATTCTTTCTTTTTGACCGTTATTTGGATTAATCGGGTCTGCGGGAATCCAGCCAGTAATTTTTCTAAACCACCATTTACCAGATTCAGATAATCGCATATTACCATCTAGAATTAATTTTGTGTTTTGATCTTCAGGTAATTCAGGATCTTTTTTACGAATGAATTCTGCTTTATATGTTTTTTTTGAATCCATTTTTTCCAATCTTAAACCTATTAAATAATTAAAGGTTTCTATTAAATCTATTTTTTTAGTTTCTTGTTCATCGCTTCCAGGTTTCTTTATATTAAGGAAATATGATAAAGGTTCTTTGAATTTATCAATATTTAAAAGTGATGGACTTTCTCTTGTTTCTATATCAAGCCAATAATGCAGCATATAATCACCAAATAAATCAGGATTACTTTTTAACACTCTTTCTCTCTCTGAATCCTCTTTAAAAATAAGATTATTCAAAGTATCTTCATAAGATTCTAATCTAATATATTTTACTAATACTGACTGACCAATTTTGGAAGTGGGTTTATCCAACAACCAATCTTTTGAATAAGCTGTTTTTTTTAACCTATTCAACAATACATTATCGAAATACTCTCCTAACTCAATACAAACAAATTTCTTTTTTTTAATAAGTTTTTCATTTAATGCCAAAACTGCGTGAGCTGTTGTTCCAGAGCCTGCAAAAAAATCTAAAACCAATTCATTATTGTTAGTAGACATTTTTATAACTCTTTCTAGAAGTTTTATTGGTTTTTTACCATTTTTAAATTTAATACCACCTTCATTATGTAAGTTGTTTATCCCTATATCTGTCCATATATCACTTAGTATTTTTGCTGGAACATTTTCACCATCTATTTCTTTAAAATATGAAGAAGCAAAAAGAACCTCTTCTCCATTATAAATATATTTATTTAAACCTGTTGGTGTTATTATTTTTCTGAATTTTCCATCCTTCGGCGTATCCCGTATATCTTTCGAGTTATTAACGGCTGTCCTAAATATTCGATTAGCATTTTTTATTTTCCATTTCTCATATTTTTCTTCATTTTCAATGTCGATTTCTAATTCTTCAGCTTTTTTGTTAATATTAATTCTTTTCCATTTATTATGGTTTTCAGGTTCATTTTCATCAATCTCTAAAAAACCTTGATATCTTTCAAAAGCATCTTCCCATTTTGTTTTTTCATACTCAGGATAAATTTTTGATAATGTTGTATTTGCAGCAATCATAACAAGGTATTCTTTGATTTTAGGGGGTTTTCTTTCAACATTCGACATTTTCATACCACTTAAATGAGACATTTTTATACTAATTGTTGAAACAATATTTTGACCAAATATTTCCTCAATAATTGATAAAAGTCTATGATGTTCTCTTTCATCAATACTTATAAATAACCAACCATTATTTAGAAGATAAGATTGAACTTTTGATAAACGATCAAACATGAGACTAGCCCAACTTGAGTGTTGATAATTATCTTTATAAATAAAACCATCATCATTAGTATTATATGGTGGGTCAATATATACACATTTCACCTGTTCACGATACCGTTCCTGTAATAAATTCAATGCTTGAAAGTTTTCTGAATGAATAAGTAAACCATCACAATTTTCATCAAAATCTTCGATTGAAGAAATTAAATTTTCTTTAAATTCATCACTAAAAAAAGCTGTATCTATAACTAATTTATCATTAGCTTTTAAAAACTCAACTGTTAGAGGAATTGAATAATCTGGCGATTTAATTTCATCTATTGAAAAAAGTTTTACCCATTCTTCCCTTTGTTTATCATTTTTTGCTATTTCTTCATAAAACTTTTCAGGTATAAGATCGATTGTTATGCAATAATTAGTTTCTGTAACAAATTTCTTTTTTAACCAAAGCTTTTTTTGAAAGTTTTCTAATTGAGCAAGAAATTCAATTAATTTATTTGCAATTTTTCGAATAACTTTTAATTTTGAAAGATAAGTTTCTACTGCTGGTGCATCTGCATTCTCAATATCATCAAGATGCATAATTTCATTTTTAATATAAAAATCAAGTTCGCGTTTTAAAAAACTTCCAAGGTCTTTATGTATAAAATAATCACAAGTATTTCGAGAAGTATATTGATTAATATATTTAACTAGTAATGGTCTATTTGGTATTTTATTTGTCGGGGAAGGCATATTTATTAGCTTAGAATAATTTTTAGCTTCATCAATTTCAGAAATAGCTTTATATACTGTTTCAAAAATAAAAAGATTCGGCATATCACCTTTGTTTAAGCTTTTTCCATATTTATCTTCCAACATTTTTTCTGTTTCTTTATCTACTGAATTATTTCCACCTGGAAGAGTTTTAAATTCAAAGTTTATAACCAATTCTTTCTCCAAATTTAATTCTACTGGACATTCTTCATTTAATACGAAAAACCGTTTTTTATCATCAGATTCTTTTATATTTCCATGTTCACCTTCGTTTGCATCTACTAAATTAAAATGAATTTTTAATGGCTCATCAGGTATTTTATTTGTTTTTCTTTCCATTTCATCCATATTTCTAATTTCAGTAGCTTGTGTAATATCAAATGAATAATTTTTAAAATATTCTGTTGTCTTAATATAATATTGATCTGAGTTTGCCCAATGAAGTTTTACTTCTTCACCATTATAAGGAATTGCATAAGGTGCCGCTTTGCTGGAATTTTCTTTTGAATAATACCTTCTGGATATAAAGTCCCCTTCATCATAATATCTTTCAAAAAAACGATACAAATGATCATATACATCTGTTTCTGCTGTTGCACCATCTTTTAATTCATCAACCTCACCAAAAGAATTTTTGATTATATTTAATAAATCTTTTTCTATAAATTCTTTAACTTGTTTAGATTTTGCGTTCATAATTCTATAAAATCCAAAGTCTAAATCTGGTTTATCCAATTGAAATAATTCGGATAACTTTTCTATTAGTTTTTCTTTCTTTTTATTGGATTGATTCATATTAAGTCACTCCTATAATGATTAAATAATTGACCATTTTATTTTAAAAAGGTTATTACACTCTGCCTTACTAATCATTCTTTTCTTAATTTTTTGGGTATATTCCATTCTTTTTTCTTCAATTTCATCTTCTTTATCATCTCTTTCATTTCTTAATCTGCTAATTTTCCTTCGAATTTTCGTCTTTTTTTCTTCTAATAATGCAATTTCTTGAGAATTTTCTGCTTTAGTAATTTCATTATTTATATTCCTGAGTTCATTTTTAGCTTTTTTTATATCGTCTGTTAATTGTTGGACTTTGCTATCAGCCCATCTATCTATTCTTATAGATTCCTCTTTAAAAAAATCATTATTAATTTCAGTAGATTTATTAATTGTAGCATTTTTTAAAATTTCTGATTCTTCAATTAATTTTTGAATTTTATCTTCTGAAACCGAAAAATTACTTTCTTCTCCTTCGCATAGAAATAATTTCTCTAATATGTCCTTTTCAATCATTTCTCCACTATCTTTAAACCCAGTAAATAATAAATATTCCTCTCTATCAAATGAATCTATAGCCAGGAAGTCTAAAGATAGATAACCTGTTTGTCCTTTTAATTCTTCTAATACAGATATTTTATGTGGATATTTAGAGTAATTAAAGGTAATCGAATTAACTTCAGTAACTACATTTTTTCCTTTATTAATTACATATTCACCAAGGGGATGTGTTGTTCTGTATATAAATTTACTATTAATATTTTTTTTACTATGATTAATAAAGTATTTCCCCGGTTCAATGTTTTCGGATATTTCATCTATTAATTCAAAATTAAAATCATCATAAAATATGGCTTTATCTGCTAAAATATAGTTAGTTAAATTCCAGAATTTTTTTAAAAAATCATCTATTATTCTTTTAGATTCTTCTTGTGTTATTTTTAATCTTTTATGAACATCTTCATCAAAGTATTTAAAAAGCTTTTCATAGGTTTTTTTCATATTATGTTTTATATCTATTTCAAATCTTTTCTGCAATTCATCAAAAGCCTTATTTATTTCATCAGTTGTTCTACATTGTTGAAAAATTTTAAGTATAGCTTTTTCAAAATCAATTTCAGATTCAATAGAACCTAACACTTCATTTGAGGAACCAAAAACACCTTTAAACAAATGAAATTTTGTTTCTAAAAGCTGTAAAACTCTTTTCTCTGCTTCATTCTTCCTATTCAGAAAATTAATCACAACTACATCATATTTTTGTCCATACCTATGACACCTTCCAATTCTTTGCTCAATACGCTGAGGATTCCAAGGTAAATCATAATTAATTACCATAGAACAAAACTGAAGATTCACACCCTCAGAGGCAGATTCAGTAGCAATCATAATTTCTGCTTCTTTCTCAAAATAATCTATTACTGCCATCTTAGTATCCGCAGTTTTTGAACCTGAACTCCTGCCATTTTTTGTGTTTTCTGTCAGCCATTTTTTATAAATATCTTTGGTTTCCTGTGAACTGTTACTACCATTAAATAAAACAATCTTACCTCTATATCCCCTTGTTTCAAGGTAATCAAATAAATATTTTTGTGTTCTAACAGATTCAGTAAAAATTAATGCTTTTTTATTTGCCCCAAGTTCATTTAATTTTTCAAATCCATTCTCTAATGCTTTTAATAAAGCTTTTGATTTGGAATCATAATTAATAGTACGAGCAAGATTTAAACAATAATCTATATCCTCAATTTCTTTTGATAATTTATCAATATCTATTTCATCTTCATTTATTGCATCATCTTCTTCAATATCCTCATCTTCAAAATATTCGATTTCATCTTCGTCTAATAATTCATCTTCTGCAAAATAATTCCAAAAATTATCGTCATTTTTTTTAATAATTAAATTATCTTTTTTTAATTTTTCAAGTCTATCTCTGATAATTTTTAAAGTTTCTATTAATGCAACTGTAGATGAACCTAAAATCTTTCTTAAAACCATGGTTATAAGCTCTTTTTGACCTGAAGGCAAGGCGTAACTATCTTCTTTCATTAAAAGGTCTGAAACCTTTCTATATAATTCCTGTTCAGCGTCTGTTGGATTAAACTTAATTGTTAATGGAATTCTTTCTTTATAATTAATATACTGCTGAACATCTTTCCTCAATGTTCTTGTGCAGAAATTTTGTAAAATATCTCTTAAATCTTCAAGATTATTATTATTTTTGTATTCCCTATTAAAAAATGCTTTCTCACCAAATATTTTATCATCAATAAATTTTGAAAGATTAAAAAGCTCAATTAAATTATTCTGAAGAGGTGTAGCAGTTAACATTAATTTCTTTGATTCTTCTAATGCCCATAATAACGAAGAAGCTATTTTACCTTTAATATTTCTTAATTTATGGGCTTCGTCAATAATTACAATATCCCATTTTTTTAACCTTATTTCATCTTTATGTTTAGATGCAAAATGAGGAGAAACTATTATAATCTTTTTCTGTTCAAATGGATTATATCCATCTTTAACTAATTTATTATAATTTTTAGTTTCTAAAATGATACTTGGCATAAAAAACTTATCATGAAGTTCATTTTGCCATTGCTTTCTTAAAGAAGCTGGTACTATAACTAATATATTTCTTTTTCGCTCTGCCCAGTGTTGAGCTAAAACTAATCCAGCTTCAATAGTTTTTCCTAATCCTACCTCGTCAGCCAAAATAACTCCTTTGGATAGAGGTGAACGGTAAGCAAACAAAGAAGCATCAATCTGATGTGGTTTAATTTCAATTGATGAATTAAAAATTGACTGTCCTATCTGACCAATACCTTCATGAGTTTTTTTACGAGTTAAATCATAAGCATAGTATTTTGCATGATATTTGGTATATTTTTGCATATTTAAAATACTCTCTGATTTATTTTTTAATTATTATATCATAAATTATATATAATATCTATGGTTGAATTTTTAAATCTTTTTCCTTGCGATAGGGATTTTTTTTGGTTATAATATTTATATGGCGATTTCAGCTGGGCGTATTCCACTTTTTGGCGACCGAAAAAAACCGAAAGACTTTATTAATTTAACTTCCGATGGTTTGAGTGCAAATTATCAAAAATTTTTTTTTAAAGATATTTTTATTTTTTATTTATAGAAAAAAAAGGAGAAAAAAAGGGGTCGCACCGGTGCATTACGCATTAACTTATTTAATAAAACGCGTACTAAGTCGCAAGAGAACCGCGGATAAAACGGTAATGAATCTTAAGAGCAGTAAGAAGTAAGTAAGAAAAATCAAAAACATTAAACTGTTAACAAAACATTCGAAGCAAAAAAAGTTAATTGCCGGGTGGTTAGTGGGCAGAGGGCTTCCAAATTGTTAAATTGGGGTTTTAAACAAAAATGGGGTCTGTGCCGAACCCAAATTTCAGCTTACAGAGGTCGGCCTGACCACTCGCTTTTGCACCGACACCAGGACCCGGAACATAGAGTTTATATTTTCATTGGAAGAGTGAAACAGTTTAATGTTTTTAAAAAACCGGTGAGTATCTGGATTTGATGAAAAACAGCAAGACTTAAACCAGGGACGCTGGATTCCTGCGTACGCGGAATGACAACTAAGGGCGAAAACCAATACAGAAGCCGGGCAGAACATGTTCTGCACCCTACAAAAGATAAGAGCAATTAATAAAATAAGAGCGTAAACTGTAATCAGTAATCTGTGATCCGAGAAATCTTTAACTGTTGACGACAGTCAACTTTACTGACACCTTCAGGTGTCTTTACATGGCTGAAAAGCCATCACATATTGCAATAGCAATATTACACTTTGCAACTGCGAAGTCCACTATGGATTCCTTTCTGCAAAGGAATGACAGCGAAGAGCAAAACTTAATACAGAAGCCGGGCTTATAAACTCCGAATGAAACGCGAAAGAACCGCGTATGAAACGGGAATGAATCTTAAGAGCCGTGAACTGTAATCCGTAATCCGAAAAATCTTTAACTGTTGACGATAGTCAACTTTACTGACACCGACAGGTGTCTTTACATGGCTGAAAGCCATCACATGTTGCAATAGCAACATTACACTTCGAGGCATCGAAGTCATCACCGGGGCGACAGCAAAAAACATTACGAAAAAAACTTCATTGAGAATTGCTGAAAATGGTGGAGGCGGCGGGATTCGAACCCGCGTCCGGGCATACCCTAGCAGCAGGCGGCTACAAGTTTAGTCAGTTATTGGTTTATTCGCTACAATCTTGCAAACTGACAGGCTCGATTATAACTATCAATCTAAAGTGTTCTTCTGAAAGTGACTGAAACAATCAGAAGTAAGCCGAAAAGTCGACGGTTCACAGCACTATCGGCGTCACACTGCTTACCGTAGCTGCACTTAGGCAGCTAAAGCGTAATTATTATCTGCTATTAAATTTAGGTTGTCCGTTTTAACGTAGTCGAACGCTACGACTTGCTCCTGAAACCCAACTACACCCGTCGAATCCAGAAAACGCCCCCATTTTATTTAAGATTTAGAATGGTATATCTTCATCAAATGGCATATCATCATCAGTTGATGGCATTCTGTCAAAATCATCTCCACCACCCTGATTATATGATGAGCTACTGTCATATGTGCTGTCACTTTTTTTTGTATCTAAAAATTCAACATTATTTGCAGTTACTTCCCAGGTAAAAATCTTTTTTCCATCTCTTTCATAAGAGCCTGTGTCGATTCTTCCTGTTATTGCTACTTTAGCACCTTTTGTCAAATATTTTGAGCAGCTTTCTGCTGTTTTTGACCATGCTTTTATTGGGATAAATGCTGTTTTTTTATTGTCTCCCCAACCGGTATTAACTGCAATTGTAAACGATGTTACACTTGTTCCATTATCAGTTGTTCTTGTTTCCGGATCCCTTGTCAGGTTTCCAATAAGGGTAACTGTGTTCATTTGTCCTCCGCATAAAATCTTTGTTAAATACTATATTACTATATTTTTTTTCATTTCTCAATAAGAAAGTGCAAATGCATCTTTTGCTATCTGTAATTCTTCATTTGTTGGTATTATTGCTATTGCTGTATGTGAATAAGGTTCTGATATTATTCCCATTTTAGAACCCATTTCACGATTTTTATTATAATCCATAACTATACCAAGGTTTTCAAGCCTGTGACATATTCTTTCTCTCATTCTCCAGCCATTTTCTCCAATTCCACCTGTAAAAACAAGTATGTCAACTTTATAGAGATTTGCTGCATAAGAACCTATATATTTTCTAATTGAATATGCATATACCTCAAGAGCATCTATCACTTTCTGATTTCCTTTTTCTGCTTCAAGCTCAAGATCTCTTAAATCGTTTGAAACTCCTGATAAACCAAGCAGTCCACTTTTTTTATTTAGTGTATGACTTATTTCTTTAAGCGACAATCCTCTTTCAGCAAGATAAAATATTATCTGCGGGTCTATATCACCACTTCTTGTTCCCATTACAAGTCCGGCAAGAGGTGTAAATCCCATTGATGTATCTATGGATTTTCCGTTTTCAATTGCTGTAATAGATGCTCCATTACCCAGATGGCACGAGATAATATTAGTGTTGTCAGGCGATCTTTTCAAAAGTTTAACTGCCTGTTCAGCTACATATCTGTGACTTGTTCCATGAAATCCATATTTTCTTATTCTGTATTTGGTGTAATATTCTCTCGGTAATCCATACATATAGGCAGAAGCAGGTAGTGTCTGATGATAAGCTGTATCAAATACTCCAACATGAGGTATATCAGGAAAAGCATTTTTTGCTGCTCTTATTCCCATAAGATTTGCAGGATTATGAAGTGGAGCCAGTTCAATATTTTCTTCAATAACTTTCTCAACGTCATTATTAATTACTACTGAGTCTGCATATTTTTCGCCACCATGAACAAGTCTGTGACCAACTGAACTTATTTCTGAAACATTTTTTATTATTGGACAGTCCTGACTTGTTAAAAATTCAATAACATGTTTAAAAGCTGTTATGTGATCTGGCATTTCACATTCTTTTTTAATAACTTTTCCGCAGGATTTCTGTGAAATCATTCCTTTTGATTCACCAATTCTTTCAGCAAGACCCTTACCCAGGGATTTTTCTTCAGGCATACTGTAAACTTCGTATTTCAGTGATGAACTACCACAGTTGACAACCAGAACCTTTCCCTTTTTTTCCATATTATTTCTCCAGATTATTTTGTTATTTTTTTATTTTATTTTCTTATTGCAAGCTCGTTTTCAAAAACTATTGACTGAGTTGGGAGTGCAAACTCTATTCCTTCTTTTTCAAATTCTTCTTTTATTTTTAAATTTATTTCCTGTTGAATATTCAGATATTCATTCATATCATTTCCATCAACATAAAAAATTGCTTCTATTACAAGGTTAAAATCTCCATATTCTTTGAAATGACATCTGTTAAACTCTGTTTTAGGCATAGATTCTATTATCTCTTTTATCATTGGTGGAATTTTTCTTAACTGTTCAGCTGTAGTTCCATAAATCACTCCAAGTTTAAATGCTGCTCTTCTTTTTTCCATTTTTTTATAATTTCTTACACGACTGCCTGTTAAATCTGAATTTGAAAAGACAATTTCTTCACCACTCAGACTGGTTAATCTTGTGGTTTTTACTCCAATATATTTTACAACTCCCATAAATTCACCAACTATTATAAAATCACCCACTTCAAATGGTCTGTCAAAAAATATGACAAAATAGTTGAATAAATCGTTTAAAATATTCTGAGAAGCAAGTGCCAGCGCTATACCACCAACTCCAAGTCCAGCAACTATTGTAGAAATATTGAATCCAAGATTATCAAGTATGAATATCAGACAAAGTAATCCTATCAAAAATTTTACAAAAAGCATTATTCCAAAAAAAGTAGTTTTAGTTACCTGAGTTCCTTCACGATTAAACCATTTTTCTGTAATAATAAATTCAAAAATTGCATATAATACTCGGGCAAATTGAATCGCAATATATACTATTAAAATTGAATTAAAAACATTAAGAATTTTTTCTGCAATATTAAGCTGAATTACTGATACATATAATGGGATAATATATAATATTGGTAAAATAAGATTTTCTGTAAGCTCGATTATAAGGTTATCAATTTTCATAGGTGTTTTCTGAATCAATTTTTTTATATTTTTAAAAAGAACTATGTTGAAAATTTTTACAAAAAATAACCCTGCCACAAAAATAATCAAAGCAGTTAAATACTGACTGATTGTATTTGAAAAAAGTTCTGTTTTGAGAATTTCTGCCTGTGAATAATTATCTACATTAAACCATGCCAAAATCTTTGAAATAAAATCCATTTTAATCCCCTTTTATTTTTTATTTATTTTGATATAATTTAAACATGAAAAGAATTATTATTCAAATATTATCTTTTTTTGGAATAAACCCTCATGTAGTAAATTTTATCAACGGAACAATCTATCAGGGTAAAACAAAAAACTTCTGCGTACCTGTTCTGAACTGCTGGTCCTGTCCGGGGGCTTCTCACTCATGTCCGATTGGCGCAATACAGTTTTATATTGGTCATACAGCCCGATATATAGCTTTCTATACTCTCGGGATTTTGTTTTTAACTGTTTCACTTACTGGCAGATTTGTTTGCGGTTATGTCTGTCCATTCGGATTCTTTCAGGATTTACTGCATAAAATTCCGACCGGTAAAAGAATTCGTGTTAAACCAGGTTTTCGATATTTAAAATATGCTGTTTTAGTGATTTTTGTAATTCTTTTACCTCTTTTAACAGCTAACAACGACCCCTGGTTTTCAAAAGTTTGTCCGGCTGGTTTCTTTTTTGCAGCATTTCCTCTACTACTTGCTGACAAAACTTTTATTCAGGGTATTAGTTACTTTTTTTATATTAAGGCTGGCATTGCAATAATTATTGCCGGCATGGCAACCAGAATTTCAAGACCTTTCTGTCAGACAATGTGTCCACTTGGTGCAATTTTTGAATTATGCCGTCCTTTTTACTTTTCGGGTATTGATGTTGACATGAATAAATGTATAAGCTGTAACAAATGTTATTCTGCCTGTCCTATGGATATTAAAGTTTATCAGAAAAAAAATGATTGTATTCAATGTGGTGAATGTGTAAAAATTTGTCCGGTTAATGCGATTTCAATTAATTATTGTAAGTTCAGAACCCCGCAATTAAAGACAACTGAAAGGACATGATTATGAATCGATATAAAAAATTTATTTTTTTAATCATTGCGTTTATTTTTCTTTTAACAGGAATTTTAATGTCTGAACCTTCGATTTTAGGAAGAGTTGGTTCTTTTATCTGTTACAGCTGTATTGGATTTTGAAAAATTAAATTGTAAATTCTTTTATCAGTTTTATCTTCTCTATATGAAAAAAGTTCATTTGTGGTTTTTGTGCAAATATTTGAAAGAAAAATATCTTTTTCATTTACTCCTGATTCTATAAGCTGCTGTTTATTAGTATTCCATAAA
>JBAZDD010000033.1:0-14059 GCA_041654635.1 Candidatus Muiribacteriota bacterium | reverse complement strand
ACTTTCACTTTAAGTGTGCTTGTTTCCTGATCTTTAATCATTCTTTCTCTGGACTGAGATATAAATGTTCTCATCAGACTTTCATCAAACACTGTTCTGGTCTGTGTAACAGTTTCCTGAGGTGCTGCTCCAGCTCTTCTTCCCTGGGAGTCGTCCTGCATTTCAATAGTAATTGTGTTTGTAGTTTTTTCATTAACAATTTGAGAATATTCAGCTGGTGAGTATTGTTTAAAAGAGCCATCCTGTTCCGAATCCATTGAAAATCTGTAATATCCAAACCCATGAGGAAATGGTATTTTAAGAAGAACATTCCATTCAATATTTTTATCTTTAAGGTCTATAATTTTCATTGGTTGTTCTAAAAAAAATAAAAATTCTTTTACTCTGAAATAATCACCTTCAAGCACAAGTTCAAAAGTAACAGGTTTGAAATCATATTTTTCCATCCCACTTTCAATTATCTGATCTATATGAATTATTGTCAGATTTTCCTGATTTGCTTTTTCAATAATTTTTTTCATTATTTCTGATTTTATGTGTTCTGGAGGCAGAAAAGTTTTAGCTTGTTCAAGCTGTATTTTTATTCTTTCATATTCTGCTTCTTCTTCCTGAGTCAGTTTGACTCTTCTTTCAAATTGAGCATCGAGGCTTTTGAGCTCTATTTCAAGCCCCTGTATTTCTGCTTCAAGTTGATTTTTCTGCTGATTAAACATTTGTTCCTGATTTTTAATATCTTGAATCTGTTTATTATAAAAACCAGAAATAAATATAACTGCAACTACCATGATGAATAATAATCCACCACCGGCAGAATAGAAAATCATTTTTTCTGTTAGCGAGCTTGCTCTGGTTTTCATTTAATAATTACTCCTGCTATAAACCTTTTTTAAATAAACTATCTTCTATTTCAAAATCAATATGAAATTTTATAGCTTTAGTACTAGGGTCTTCCTCAGCTTTACCTAAAATAATATTTCTGAAATATGGTGAAAGTTCAAGTGTTTTAACAAATTCTACCGGTTTGAAAAGATCAGCTGCTTCACAGGCAAGATATACTTTAGGAAATCTTTCCATTACAATGTTTCTAACCCATATTCTATCTGGAACCGACTCCTCAAACTTCTGAAGGAAATGTCCCCAGTAAAAATCTCTTAATATTTCATTAAAAGCTTTTATTTCTTCATTTAATTCATTTTTTTTCTGCTCATTGAAAGTCATTGTATTTATTCTGGTTTCTTTTGACTGTTTTTCTCGAAGCAGTACTTCTTTTCGCGCTTGCAAAGCTTCAACTGGTGCTCTGGACTGATGTTCAAGTCTTGAAAACTGAACTTTTTTAAATATAAAGAAAAATGATATTATCACTATTGCAAGAAAAAGCGAACCAATCATAAACAGAATTGCTTTGTAATCTCTTGGTTCACATCTATATTGAGAAGGAAATAAATTAAGATTTATTTTCATAAATCACCTCTTATCAGACCACCCAGAGCTGGAATAAGAATATTCTTCTCGTCTGAGGATATTTCCTGTCCATTATATTTTACTTCTATCAGCTCACTTCCAAGAGTAACTGGAATATTAAGATGTTTCTGTAAAAGAACGTTTATATTTCTGAAATTAGCGCCACCACCATATAGAATAATTTTATGAATTTTAAATTCACGGAATTTAGCAAGGTAAGAATCAAAAGAGTTATAAATACCTTTAACAATTTCTCCAAATATATTTTTAATAATATTGTAATTCTCAAGTTTATTCTGTTCTTCTGAATATTCCCTTAAAAAAAATCTCTCATTTTTTTTATATATTTCTGCTTCCTCATAAGGCAATCCAAGAGTTTCAGCAATAGTTGAGGAAAAATCTTTCCCCCCATAAGGTATAATTCTGAAAGATTTTAACAATCCTGTATTAAAAATCATAACTGTTGTTGAATCATCACCTATATACACAAGTGATATATTTTTTTTTGCATTTTCAGCTGACATTAGAAATCCGTGAAAAATATTTACAGAATTAAAACAGCTGACATCAAGAACATGAGGCCACATGTTAAGCTGATGAAAAATTTCACCAATATCTTTCATATTTGAGTCAAGAATTGCTTCTGCTATTACAATAAAATTATCTTTCTTTTCTTCAAGCACCTGCCAATTATAAGCCCAGTTTGTAATATCAGAAGGAAAAAGCGCTCCAAGTTTATCCATTATTGCAGCATCAAGTGTTTCATTGGCATTAAGTTTTATGTTAAGCCAGTTTATAACAGTGTTACCATCTGAAACCATTACAATACATTTCTGATTGGTAATCCCCATTTGTTTGAAAGATAGAGAAAGTGTATCTTTAAAAGCTATTTTATCAACAAGAAGACTCTCATTAAAATTAATGTTAAGCATATCTTTTGGTATAGGAATTATACTGTATTTAGTAATATCAAATTTAAGTCCTGTTTTGTTTTTTATTTCAGCAATCTTAATTGAATTCCTGCCAATATCTACTGCCACCATGCTATTTGATTGTGTGATTTTATCAAGTAATCCCAAAATTTTCTCCTAAAAATCTGTTGCCAGAGATCTTACCTCATCAAGTGTGGTTTCACCGTTAATTGCTTTAATCATACCAGCATCAACAAGAAGGTCTGTTCCCTGTTCAATAGCTTTCGCCTGTATTTCATAAGGTGTTGCACCTTTCATAATCAAATCTTTAACCGCGGGTGTAAAATCAAGAATTTCATAAACCGCTCTTCTGCCTTTGTATCCCGTATTATTACATTTAGAACATCCAACAGCTTTATGAAACTGATGTTCTGCAAAATCTTTTTTCTTTTTACCCATTTTTTCAAATAGTTCATCTTCAGGATCAAATATTTCTTTGCAGTCTTCGCATAATCTTTTAACAAGTCTCTGAGCAATAACCATGTTAAAAGCTGAACACAGAAGATATTTATCAACTTCAAGTGTATTCATTCTGTTAATAACGTCAATTGAGTTATTTGCATGAACTGTTGAAAACACAAGGTGACCCGTCAAGGCAGCGTTAACTGCAATTTCCGCTGTTTCAGGGTCTCGAATTTCACCGATCATCACGACGTCAGGGTCTTGTCGAAGAATAGAACGTAATCCGCTTGCAAAAGTAAGCGAACGGTCAGGTTCATTTTTATTAATAAAAACCTGGGTCTGATGAATACCATCAAGCTGATATTCCACCGGATCTTCAACTGTGATAATTTTCATATCTCTTGTATTAATTCTTGTAAGAGCAGCATAAAGAGTGGTTGTTTTACCAGAACCAGTAGGACCACTGTTAAGTATCATTCCATAGGGTTTTTCAATGTTTTTTATAAATGTTCTAAGCTGAAATTCTGTAAATCCGAGAGTGTTCAAATCCAGTGCAACAGAATCTTTTGAAAGTATTCTGATTACAATATTTTCACCCCATATAGAAGGAAGTATAGATACACGGAAATCGATTTTGGATTTTCCAACTTTGAGAGAAAATGCACCGTCCTGAGGAATACGTTTTTCAGCTATGTTAAGATTAGACATGATTTTAATTCTTGATACAATTGCAGCTGCGGCTTTTTTATTAATTGCAGGTTGATCATATAAATCACCATCCATTCTGTATCTTACCACAACTCGCTTTTCATGTACCTCAATATGAATATCAGATGCTTTCTTTTTAATAGCTTCCAGCACGATTTTATTAACAAGAGCAATAATTGGTTTTTGATCCGCTGCTTTAAGAAGCTCGGCTGAAGACTTTTCTTCCTCTTCAGTTTGGGCAATATCTACCCCGCCATCCATATCAAGATTGGCATCTTTTAAAATATCAGATACATCAACATCATCCAGAGTTTTTTCTTTCTCTACCGCAAAATATTTATCATTGATTACTTTTGTAACTGAAGCCTTTGAGCCAACCGCATAATCTATTTTCAAACCTAAAACGGTTTGTAAAGTATCAAGCATTGTTACATTTGTCGGGTCATGAATAATTATGAGTAATCTTCCCGGATCTATGTCAACCGGTATAAAATAATACATTTTAATCAAATTTTCAGGTACTCGGTCTAATATCTCTTCTTCAATAACAACTTCTTCTGGTTTTTTATACTCAACATCAAATTGAATTGCAAGAGCCTGAGCAAGTTGTTCTTCATCAAGATAGCCTTTTTCAATTAGAATTTCACCAATAAGCTGCTGACTTTCTTCCTGAATTTTAAGACATTCCACAAGGTTATCTTCTGTAATGAAACCTAACTCTATGAGAATCTGACCTATTTTCTTTTTAATAATGAATTCAGAAACCATTAATATTTCCCTCTCAAGCAAAATTTTCCCATATATTAGATATATCGGAAATTATTATTGTTTTTAATATTTACCGGTGACCAATTATAATTATTTGATTTCTATTCTTTCAGGCGAAACAAGAGTTGAGATTGCATGTTTAAAAATCAACTGCTGTTTTTCATTATCTTCCATCAATATTGTGAAAGAATCAAAAGCTTTAATATTTCCGCGCAGTTTTATACCGTTGGTTAGAAATATCATAATCTCAATTCTTTTTTCAATAACTTTTTCTAAAAAAACATCTTGAAGATTTATTTTACTGGACATCTATATTACCCTCCATAAAAATAGTTCTCTATATCTTCTTTTATTTGATATTTATTTATACCACATAAATCCAAAAAAATCATTTTTTTAAACTTATTTTTAAAAAAAGTTCTTTGTCTTTTACTAAATTGTAGTGTATGAAGTATTATTTCTTCTTTGATTTTTTCCAAATCAGATATTTTTCCTTTTTCAAGAAATGGTATGACTTCTTTATAACCTATTCCCTGAGAAGCCTGTATTCCGAACCCTGTCTTTTTCAGTATAAAATCAACTTCTTCTATAAGACCATTTTTAAACATATTTTCCACTCTTTTTTTTACCCGGTTTTCAAGACTTTCTCTATCTGTGTTAATATAGTAAAAAAGAAAATTAAAATTTTCATTTTTATTATATTCGAAATTTTCTTTATCACCTGAATCAAAAATTTCAAGACTTCTTATTATTCTCCTTGTATCATTTTCATGCAATTTTTCAGCCCGCTCAGGCCATTTTGATTTCAAAAGCTCAAAAACAGCTATTTTTCCTTTTTCTTCAATCATTTTTTCATAAAAATCTCTAATTTTATTATTTTTTTTTTGTAATACTGGAAGACCATATAAAAGAGCTTCTATATAAAAACCTGTACCACCGACAATTACAGGTATTTTCCCTTTTCTGATTATTTTTTTAATAATTTTTTTGGAATTGATTTCAAAATCACGTGCATCAAAATCCTGAACAGGTGTCTTTATATCAATCATGTGATGAAAAACTTCAGATCTTTCAGCTATGGAAGGTTTTGCTGAACCAATGTCCATATATTTGTATATTTGCATTGAATCAGCTGAAATAATTTCAATATCAGCAAATTCTGATATTTTCAGAGAAAGATTGGTTTTCCCGGAAGCTGTAGCACCACCAATTATCAGGATTTTATCCATTTAAAAACCATATGGTATTGAATAATCAAATGTAGAATTTTCACCGGTTGAGGATTCAGGTCTAACCACTTCGATTTCTCTTGATGTTCTGTATTTTTCATAAATCTGTCTTGCTTCCGCATTCCAGGTTTCAACCTTTGGATCTTGAGGGAATTTTTCAATCAAAGTTCTGTATTTTTTAAGCGAATCACTGAAATAATTACCTTCGCCGTATGATTTTGCAAGTCCATATAATGCTTCTAAATTATCAGGAAACACAACAATAACTCTTTCAAAATATTCCATGGCATTTTCATAATTTCTTTTATTGAAAAGATTTCTCCCCACTAATAAATTTATAACACCATCCATTGGAAATTTTTCAAGTGCTTTTTTGGAATATTTTTCAAAACTTGAATTATCTGTACCTTTTCCAAGAATATCTACGGCAACCCTGTAAATTTTTAAATTATCCGGCTCCTGTTCTAATACTTTATCAAGAAGTTCTGCTGCTGTTCTCTGATTACCAGAAAAATAAGAAAGTAAAGCTTCGAAAGCTTTTACTTCTGAATGTTCGGAAGAAATATTTTTAGCTGAGCTGTGCATGTGTACCGCACTTTCAAAATTTCCTTCAAGAAGGTGAATAAATGCAATCCCCATATATCCAGATGGATCCTGAGGATATCTTGAAATAATTTCTCTGTAAACTTCAACAGCCTTGGCATACATAACATTTTTAAAATACATATTAGCCAGACTCTGATATATATTTATCAAACGGGAATCAGCTTTTAAAGCTTCTCTGTAATATCTTTCAGCCAGTCCAACATTTCTTTCAGCTTCATAAATACTTGCAAGCTGCAAAAATGAAAGAATGTTTCTTCCGTCTTTTTTTGTTACTTCAGTGAGAAGAGCTTTTGCTTGACCAATATTTCTCATTCTCAAATTCACCAGACCAAGCCAGTACATCGCACTGTAATTTTCAGAATTATACATTAGAACAGTTTCAAACTTCTTTTTGGATTCTTCAATTCTTCTCATATTATAAAGCAGAATTCCCAGATTTAAATTTGCATCTTCGTTCAAATCATCATATTTTAATGCTTCATTGAATTTTTCCACAGCCTCAGAATTTCTTCCTAAACTTCTCAATCTGACACCTTCATTTACAAGTTCATCAATTTTTTCTTTTTCAATTTCAGTAAGAAATTTAAATGGTTTTAATTTTTTTTCAGGTAAGAGTTTATTTACATCAGTTATTTTTTCTTCTCTCACAGGTGTAACTGGTTTATCAACAGCTGATGACTGCTTTTTTTCCTGAATTTTTTTCATTACATCAACTTTCAACTCATTAAGCTCTTTGTGTTCAGAATTTATTTCAAGTCCTTTCTCAATTTGCGAAAGTGCCGAATCATAATCACCATTGTTAATATAAAACTGAACGAGATTTATAAGTAAATCAATATTTGTATTACAAAAACCAGCAATCGATATTGATATAAAAATTAAAAATATTATTAGATTTTTATTTATTGAAAACATTTCTGTTCCTCCATTATGAGCATTAAATCACTTGCGATACAGTTAAAAATTAAAAAACCCTCATAATTAAGTTTAAGATTTTTATCACTTAAAACCATATAATCACTATATTTATTATATAGTATTTGGATTGAATTAATCAAGTTTTTGACGTTTTTCATATTTTTGAAACCATCAAGATTTATCCCTTCACACAACCTCAAATTCATAAGCAGAAAATTGTTAAAACTATCTTTTTTGCTTAAACATTCTTTTTCAGCAAAATTTATTTTATCAGGATTTCTTATGTATTCACTTAAAACAGGATATTTATATAATGAATCTGAAATTTTCATTGTTGCACCAGCACCTGCCGCTGCATAATCGTCATATTTCCAGTAATGAAGATTATGGAGACATTTTTTGTTATTTTTGGCAAAATTTGAAATTTCATATCTCTCAAAACCATAATCACCAAGTATGTGATTTAGATATTTGAAATCTTCAACACTTTTTTTCTCAATCTCATCTAATTTTCCACATACTTTCTTTTCAAATCTTTCACTTACAGATAACATATAAAAGGATAGATGATCAGCTTTTTCAAGAACAAGCTTTTCCATACTTTTAAAACCAAATTTATTTTTATCCGGCAATCCGCACACAAAATCACAAGAAATATCCTTATTTTTCTTTTGAGAAAAAATAAATTTAATTTTTTCATCAAAATCTTCTGATTGAATCCTTCCAATAAAATCAATTGCCTTACGGGAAAAACTTTGAATTCCAAGAGATAATCTTGTAATAATTTCTGATTTCATTATTTTCTCTATATCATCAAATGAAATTACATCTGGATTTATTTCACAGCTTGTTTCTACAATATCTGAACCAAATTTTTTTTTAACACTCAAAGCAACTTCTTCAAGTTTATTAATTCCTGAAATATTAGGAGTTCCACCTCCAAAAAAAATTGTATCTGGTTTAATATGAGGAAATCTTTCTCTGATTTCATTAATATTTTTTAAAAGAGCCTTGAAATACTGCTCTAAAACATTATCATCAAAGTTTGTTTCGCTGTAAAAATCGCAATAATCGCATTTTTTTCTGCAAAAAGGGATATGTATATAAAAACCCGATTTTTCTGTCAGTTTCTTGCCCCTCTGACAGGCGCAGGTGCTCTTCCCCCACGGTTAATAAGTTTTTCGCATGAAAACTGACTGACTTTCATAACAGGAGCATCGCCAAGAAGTCCACCATAACAGACTTTTTCACCTGCCTTTTTACCGATAACTGGTATGAGTCTTGCAGCTGTTGTTTTGCTGTTAACAACACCTATTGCCATTTCATCTGCAATTATTCCGGCTATTGTGGTAACAGGAGTATCTCCCGGTATTGCAACCATATCAAGCCCGACCGAACACACGCAGGTCATGGCTTCAAGTTTTTCAAGACTTAATGCACCTTTTTCAGCTGCAATTATCATTCCGTCATCTTCACTTACTGGTATGAAAGCGCCTGAAAGTCCGCCAACATAAGATGTAGCCATCAACCCGCCTTTTTTTACAGCATCATTTAATACTGCAAGTGCAAAGGTTGTGCCATGTGTTCCACAGTATTCAAGCCCCATAAGTTCAAGAATATTTGCTACACTGTCACCAATTGCTGGCGTAGGAGCAAGTGATATATCAACTATTCCAAAAGGTATTTTAAGAAGCGAGGAAACTTCCGCTCCAAAAAGCTGACCCATTCTTGTGATTTTAAAAGCAGTTCTTTTTATCAATTCTGCAAGTTCACCTATATCAAGATCTTTTCCTTCAGTTTCTATAACATGTCTAACCACTCCCGGTCCACTTATTCCAACATTAAGGGTGACTTCCGGTTCACTTATGCCATGAAATGCACCCGCAATAAAAGGATTATCCTCAACCGCATTTGCAAAAACAACCAGTTTTGCACATCCAATACTTCCATCTTTTGCTGTAAGTTCGGCTGTTTTTTTAATCTGTTTTGCCATTTTATGAACACAATCAAGATTTATTCCTGCCGATGTTGAAGCAAGATTTACAGATGAACACACTCTTGCAGTATTTGCTAAAGCTTCAGGTATTGACTCAATCAATTCCCTGTCGCCAGAAGTTTCACCTTTCTGAACAAGTGCGGAATATCCTCCGATATAATTTATTCCAATATTTTCAGCTGCTTTATCCATTGCATGGGCAATTTTTATTATGTCATCTTTTTTTAGTCCATCTGAAATTATTGAAACAGGAGTAACTGCTACTCTTTTATTTACAATTGGAATTCCATATTTATTTTCCACAGCTGTAGCGCACGAAACAAGATTTTCACCAGTTCTGCATATTTTGTCATATACTTTTTTAGCTGTATCATCTCCTGATACACCACGACAGTCTCTCAGACTTATTCCAAGCGTTGTTGTTCTTACATCGAAATTTTCTATATTAACCATGCTTATGGTTTGAAGGACTTCTTCAGGATTTATAAACATTATGTATCCCCCTATATTCTGTGCATGAATCTGAACACATTTTCGTGCTGGACAAAAATTTTAATTCCAATTCCAGCTGCTCTTTCTTCGAGTTTTTCCTTGAAAGCAGAAAAATCCATATTAAGATCTGTTATATCAACAACCATTATTAGTGCAAAAAGATCATCAATTATAGTCTGAGCCATATCCATAATACTACAGTTATACTGAGCTATTATCTGACTTATGTTTGCCACCACACCTGATTTATTAGCACCAATCGCTGTCACAACAATTTTTTCCTTTTTCATTTATCCTCCCGGAAATAAAATATAAAAATTTGAACTCAGTCAACTTTCAGTATTGCAAGAAACGCATTACGAGGTATTTCAACATTACCTATTGTTTTCATTCGTTTTTTTCCTTCTTTCTGTTTTTCAAGAAGTTTTCTTTTTCTTGTAATATCTCCACCATAACACTTGGCAAGTACATCTTTTCTCATTGCATTAACAGTTTCTCTTGCAATAATTTTACCACCAATACATGCCTGAATTGGAACTTTAAACATCTGTCTTGGAATAAGCTCTCTCAACTTTTCAGTAAGCATTTTTCCCATTTCATAAGCTTTGTCAACATGAACTATCATTGAAAGAGCATCAACTGTTTCTCCATTGAGTTTAATATCAAGTTTTGAAACATTAGTTGCTTTCAATCCGATAAATTCATAATCCATTGAAGCATAACCTTTAGTTGTTGATTTAAGTTTATCATAATAATCCATAATAACTTCTGCAAGCGGGAATTCGTAAATTAATTCAACACGATTGAAATTTAAATATTTCATATCAAGCATAACACCGCGTTTTTTTTCTGAAAGTGTCATTATAGAACCAACATATTCTGATGGAGTAAATAAATGTGCCCTTATATATGGTTCCTCAACAGATTCAATCTGTGAAGGGTCTGGCATATTCATCGGGTTTTCAATAAACATTTCATTTCCGTTTTTTAATATAATTCTATATTTAACACTTGGAGCAGTTGCAATAATATCAAGATCAAATTCATCTTCAAGCCTTTCCTGAACAACCTCAGAATGAAGCAACCCAAGAAATCCGCATCTGAAACCCATTCCTAAGGCAAGTGAACTTTCAGGTTCATATTTGAGTGAAGAATCATTTAAAGTAAGTTTTTCAAGAGCATCTTTAAGATTAACAAACATATTTGTATCAATAGGGTAAAGCCCTGAAAATACCATTGGTTTTACTTCTTTATAACCAGGAACTGCCTGTTTTGCAGGTTTTGTACTCGATGTAATAGTATCACCTACTTTAACATCTTGAATAGATTTTATACCCCCAATAACATATCCAACTTCACCTGCTGAAAGACTATCACGTTTAACCATTGTCGGTGAAAACACTCCGACTTCTGCAACTTCAAAAACTTTTCTGTTCTGCATGGTGGTAATCTGGTCACCGGTTTTAATTTCGCCATCAAATACTCTGATAAAAATAATAACACCTCTGTATTCATCATAATGTGAATCAAAAATCAGTGCTTTCAGAGAATTTTCAGCACTTTCCGAAGGAGGAGGAAGAATTTCTATTATTCTATCCATGAGAATATCTATGTTTATCCCGTTTTTTGCACTTACAGAAACAGAATTCTGACAGCTTATTCCGATTTCCTCTTCTATTTCATTTTTAACATCTTCTTCGCGGGCATGCGGTAAATCAATTTTATTAATAACTGGTAAAATTTCCAAATCATTATCAATAGCCAGATAAACATTTGCAAGAGTCTGGGCTTCTACTCCCTGAACCGCATCAACAACAAGAAGAGCCCCATCACATGCAGCAAGAGAACGAGAAACTTCATAAGTAAAATCAACATGACCCGGTGTATCTATAAGATTAAATTCATATCCTTTATAATGAAGGGTTACTGCCCTCAACTTTACTGTAATCCCTCTTTCTCTTTCAACATCAAGGCTGTCAAGATATTGCTCTTTCATATTTCTTTTGTCAACAGTACCTGATAATTCAAGAATTCTATCTGCAAGTGTTGATTTCCCATGGTCTATATGGGCAATTATGGAAAAGTTTCTGATTTTCGACATATCTTTCATTTAATTATTCATCCTCTTCTTTCCTGTTTCATATTCATTTTCATTTTTATGACTTCGATAATATCTTCTAATTCTTCAAATTTGAATAAAAGAAGTAATATAACATAGATAACACAACCTGCAAATATATTAAATAATAAATTAAAATCTTTCAAGAAATGAAGCAATAAAACATAAAATCCGGTCAAAACTGAAAATTTTACAAAAAACAGTCCTAATGTTCCAAAGCCTTTTCTATCAACAAAAAACATAAAAAAACAAAATTTTAGCAGAGCTGAAAAAGTAGTTGCAAGCGCAAGTCCTGCCGCACCCATTTTTATCATAAGATAGTAATTCAGCAATGTGTTTACAACAAGTCCAAAAACTGCACCAAAAAATGGGATATACATTTTTCCGGCTGAATAAAAATATGGAAGTAATAATTTTAAAGTTGAATAAAACCACAATCCCAGACTATAAAGAGCACAAACTGCAGCAACCTGAACACTGTCTTCGGATGAAAATTTTCCTCTTTCAAAAAGAAGTTTTATAACAGGATATGAATAAATATAAAGAAAAACAGTGCAGGGAATCATTATTACAGTATTTAATCTGAAAGCTTTTATCAAACCAGCTCCCATATTTTCATTATTTTTATTATCTGCAAAATATGGAGTCATAACGGTCGCAAGTGCCACTCCAAAAATTCCTAATGGAAATTGAACCAGTCGGTTTCCATAGTTTACCCATGAAATCCCACCATAAGGAAGATAAGAAGCAAAAATATTATCCACAAGCATATTTATCTGTGTTGCAGCCATTGCAAAAGTTCCGGGTATAAAATAAAAAAACATTTTTTTCAAACCGGGATGCCAAGGTTTAAAACTGAATCTAAACCCATTTTTAAAAGCTGAAAAACCAAGAAGAAACAGTTGAACTCCACCAGCCAGCATAACACTTATACCAAAAATTTTCCCCATTTCTCTGGTGTTTTCAGCATAAAAAAACACAACAGCTGATATTAGAAAAATATTTAAAAAAACCGGACTAAAAGCTGGAAGAAAAAAATTACCTTTAATATTAAGATAACCTGAAAAAATCGAGCTTAATGAAATAAATATTATAAATGGAAAAATCCATTTAAGATAGTATGTAGCAAGTAAAATTTTTTCCTGTTCAAAACCTGGAAGTAAAAATTTGATAAAATATTCTGAATAAAACAGAATTAGAAAAAAAAGCACTGTTGTAATTAAAGCTATCCATATCAGAAACGCAGAACTGAGCTTATTACTTTCATTTTCGCCATGTTTTTTTTTATACTCGCATGAAACATTTATATAGGCAAAAGATAAAGTTCCTTCAGCAAGAAGTTGTCTTAAAAAATTAGGTATTCTGAATGTGGCAAAAAAAATGTCTGTTGCAATTGAAGCACCAAGAAAATAAGTAAAAATAAACTCTCTGAGAAGACCTAAAAACCGGGAGATCAACGTACCTGTTGAAAACATAAGTGTATTTTTACCTATTCTACTCATAAAATGGAGTATATACGATTTTAAATTAAATTTAAAGTGTGATACAATAATATAGCAGTGAGTCGGGGTCAAGCTCTCGATCATTCGCACATTTGTAAAAATGTCGTAATGTTGAGACTTGACCCCTAAGTGATATAAAAATGAAACAGTGAGTGAGTGGATTAATGAATAAAGCTTTTACTCTTATTGAAATATTGATTGTACTTGTTATTATTTCGATTATTTCAATTTTTATGATTCCTTATGTTACAAACACGATTAACGATGCAAGAATTACCCGTGTTTCCCGCGACTTTTCTGATATAAAAAATTACGTCCAGTCTTATTATAATCAATTTTCAAAAGAATCCCGTCAGACAGATATAGGTCCAATTGCCGGCTCAACTTTACCACTTTTAGAATACACACCTTTTGAGTTTGGGGTAACTGATCCTCTGGAATATTTAGATAAAGAATTTGGTTTTAAATTTACAAAAGATCCATGGGGAACTCCTTATCAGATTTTTATTACTTCAAGCACTTTACCCGACAGAGTAATTGCAGATTTTTCAACTTCAAACAAGAGAATTTATCTGTTGAAGATTTTTTCTTTAAATCGTGCTCTTTTTGATAATCCGGGAAATCTAACTACATATCATCTTGCAGCTGGAAATATTTCGATTAGTTTTAGATACAGAACATATTTTGTTGAAAAAGCAAACGATCAGCCAAATCTCGGCAATATCAGACTGTATTATTCGACTTCAATTCACGGTTCGGCGGGTTCTCCAAGCAGACAGGAAGGGGGAATAAATCTTTCTACCATGAATATTGGTCCAATTGATGAATCCCACAGAAGAACTGAAACCCGAATTTTTAATGCAGTCACAACCGCAGGTATAAATAAC
>JBAZDD010000032.1:0-14304 GCA_041654635.1 Candidatus Muiribacteriota bacterium | reverse complement strand
AAAAGTAATATCCGCACCTTTATTTATTAAAAGTCTGGCAGCATTTATATTCCCGGTCTGTGCCGCTTTCATAAGCGGGGTATAGTGTTGAAACATATCCTGAGATTCAATATTAACATCATCATTATTTAATAGAAAATAAACCATTCTGTAATTACCTTTTTCAACTGCTTTCCAGATTGGAGATTCTCCTAATAAATTCACTTTATTCAAATCAAGTCCATTCTCAAGTAAATACTCAGCTATCTGAGGTTGTCTTTCATTAAGAGCAAGAGTAAAAGGAGTTTGAGAATTGTAGATGAAATTTATTTCAATTCCGTTATCTATAAGAATTTTTGCCATATTAAAGTTTTTATTCTTTATTGAATGAATAAGCAGATTTGCACCTGATAAATCTTTGAAATTAATAAAAGCATTATTCCTGATTAAAAATTTTGTATTTTCAATTTTATTGGCAATAACTGAATTGTAAATTGCAGGAAATCCATATCTGTTAATACTGTTAATATCCATTCCCGCCTTCAGAAACAAATCAAGGTCATCTACATCAGATTCACCTGCCAGATAAACAAAAAAATCTGGGTTAAATTCATATCCTCTTGCTTTTATCATTCCTATATAATCAATTTTTTCATCTTTAAAACAGGTTTTTAAAGTAAAAAGATATGATAAAATAAAGATAAATACTGGTATAGATATTATTAATCCAAGTTTTCTTTTCATTTTCATCTAAATTTCTCTTCAGTTTATTAAGGTTTTTAAGCGTTCGGTTTTTAGCTTTTAAGGTTTACTCGCGTTTCATCCGCGGTTCACTCGCGTTTCTTACGCGCTTCATCCGCGTTTCATCCGCGTTCCATCCGCGGTTCACTCGCGTTTCATCCGCGGTTCACTCGCGTTTCATCCTCGCTTCCCCAATAGTATCAAGTGCTATTTCTGGTACTATTTCATATCCCACACTGTGTCTTAACAATTCAGCCGCAGCTCTCATTGTAGTTCCACTTCCAAGAAACGGGTCAAGCACAGTTTCATTGCTGTAAGAATAAGCTTTAATAATCCTGTAAGGTAATTCAAAAGGATATGGAGCCACATGTTTTCTTGAACCACCTGATTTTTCAGGGTTCATAACCCAGACATCAGAATTTTTTATTGAAAGCCAGAAATCTTTATCAAGTTTGGAAAATTCTTTATCTTTAACTGATACATGAGAATATTTTTTAATATTCTTTTTCTCAGGCTTATTAAATTCAAGAATAAACTCATGCATATTATTTAATAAAATTCCACCTGGATAAGGATATGTTCCAAAATGTGCTTTTACACCATTAGTTTTTTCCCACACAATATCTCTTTTAAATATAAAACCTTTTTCCTCCATCAAATCTATTGTTTTTCCTACAAGATTAAGAGTTCTATATCCACCACCATCAAGTCTTACAGGAAGATTCATAATATTTACAAACATTTTTCTTCCAGGAGCTAAAACTCTGAAGCACTCTTCCCACACCTTTCCGATTTCTTCAAGCCAGGTTTCCAGATTATGGATATTCCCAAGTTCACCATCAATTTTGTTACCTGAATACATTTTTGCATTAAAATATGGTGGTGATGTTACAATAAGATGAACAGAATTATCTTTAAGATGATACATATTGGAAGCACTTCTTATAAAAACTTTATGTTCTGTATTGTTAATTTTTATAATATTCTCAGTTTCAAAATTTTTTACTTCCGGTCTGATTTTATCCGCCAGTTTGTCTGTTTGTATTTTTAAAAGCGAAGACAGGTTGTATCTTTTCTGCCCGCTTGCTGAAACTTTTGGTTTTAATGTTTTTTCTTTTACATATTTATTTAATTTTTCCACACTTATTCCAAGATATTTAGCTGCTTCAATAGAAGAAAGATATTCCCTGTTTTCATAATCCCTCATTAATTCAACCTCCCTCTCGCGTTCCACCCGCGTTTCATTCGCGTTTCATTCGTGATTCATCCGCGTTTCTAATATCGGTATTCAAAAAAAAAATTATTAATTTACTTGACAAACATTAAAATATTAATTATGATGATATTAGATTAATTTTTATCGATAAATTACTATCGATAAAAAGGGAGTGATAAAAATGGAAATTAGACCAATACCAGAACCATCACTTAAAAGACTGCCTCTGTATCACAGTTTATTAAAAGAATTTATCAAAGAAAATAAAAAAGATGTATCAGCAACTGATATTGCCAGAAAACTCGATTTTCAACCTATACAAGTCAGAAAAGATATAAGCACAACTGGTTTTACCGGAAAACCTAAAACCGGTTACAATACAAAAGAATTGTACGATTTTCTTCATGATTTTTTAGGTTATAACACGTTGAAAGAATGTTTTCTTATCGGCTGTGGTCATCTCGGTCACGCTCTCATGTCTTATGATGGATTTGAAAACATTGGTCTGAATATTGTTGCAGGTTTTGATATAGATAATGATAAAGTTGGAAATAAAATTAATAATAAACCTGTTTTCCATATAGATAAACTCCCCTCTCTTATTAAAAGAATGAAAATTCAGCTCGTTATAATTACAGTTTCAAATAAAAATGCACAGAAAATCGCCGAAACTCTTTCAGATTCCGGAATTAAAGGAATTCTGAATTTCACTTCAACAAGATTAAAAACAAATAGCGAAATTGTTGTTGAAGACGTTAATCTTGCATCGAATTTAGCTGTTTTGTCAAACAGCATAAAAAATTCAATATAACAAGGAGGAGTTTATGAATGTAAAAATTCCTGAAACAATGAGAAAGTTTCAAAATGTCTGTAAAATACTGGAAAAGTATGATTACAAAAAGTCAAAATTAATTCCAATACTTCAGGAGGTTCAGGACGAATACAGATATCTCCCTGACGAAGTAATGCAGTTTATTGCCACTTCACTTCACACTTCTCCTTCCAGTGTATATGGCGTTGCAACTTTTTATACTCATTTTGCATTTAAACCTAAAGGCAAATACGTTATTAAAATTTGTGACGGAACAGCTTGTCATGTTAAAAGATCAATCCCAATACTTGAAGCAATTCAGAAACATTTAGGACTTTCTGAAGAAAACAATACCACAAGCGACCTCATGTTCACACTTGAAACCGTTTCATGTCTTGGCGCATGCGGTCTTGCTCCTGTTATAGTAATTAACGAAGATATTCACGGCTCAATGACTCCTGAAAAAACAATCAATATTATTGAAGCGATTCAGAAAAAAGAAAGCATTAAAGAGGAGGAAACATGTGCCTGAATTTTGAAAAATTAAAAGAAAAAAATGAAAAATTTAAAAACAGTATTGCAAAAATCGAAAGAAGAATAGTAATCTGTGCGGGGACTGGATGTGTGGCAAACGGCAGTATAAAAATTTTCAATTCCCTTGTGAAAAAATTAACAGACTTAAATTTAAGCACTATTGTTGAACTTTCAGAAGAAAATGATATTAAAGAAAAATCAACTTATGTTTCAAAGTCAGGATGTCAGGGTTTCTGCCAGATGGGTCCACTTTTAGCGATTTTTCCAGATGATATTTTATATGTAAACGTCAAAGAAAGTGATATTGATGAAATAATTCAAAAAACTATAATTGATAACACTATGATTGATAGACTGCTATACACTGACCCGGCGTCAGGTAAAAAAAATAAGGGCAAAAAGGATATTAATTTCTACAAAAAACAAAACAGAATTATTCTGAAAGAGTGTGGCTTTATCAATCCTGAAAACATAAATGAATATATTTATCACGACGGTTATAAAGCCGCAATGAGAGCTTATCTTGAGATGAGCGAAACTGATATTATTGATGAAATTAAAAAATCATCTCTGAGAGGTCGAGGTGGCGGTGGTTTTTCTACTGGAACCAAATGGGAATTTACCCTCAGAGAAAAAAATGAAAAAAAATATGTTATTTGTAATGCTGATGAAGGTGACCCTGGCGCTTTTATGAACCGTTCAGTGATGGAAGGTAATCCTCATTCTGTAATAGAAGGAATGATGATAGCTGCAAAAGCTATAGGTTCAGACGAAGGTTATATTTATGTCAGAGCTGAATATCCTCTTGCTGTTACCAGAATGAAAAAAGCTGTTGAAGATGCTGAAAAAGAAGGATTCTTAGGAGAAAATATTTTTGGAACAGGTATTAACTTCAAACTGAATGTGATGGAAGGTGCTGGTGCTTTTGTTTGTGGTGAAGAAACAGCATTAATGAATTCAATTGAAGGAAAACGAGGTATGCCTTCTCCAAAACCACCATTCCCTGCACAGAAAGGATTATGGGGAAAACCTACTGTAATTAACAACGTAGAAACTTTCGCATGGGTTCCATATATTATTAGAGAAGGTGTTGGAAATTTCAGAAAAATCGGAAGTCCAAATTCACCTGGAAATAAAACTTTTGCTCTTTCAGGTCACGTTGCCAATACAGGGCTTATCGAAGTCCCCTTCGGAACCACATTGAGAGAAATTATTTTTGATATTGGTGGTGGCGTAACTGATGACAACCACAATCTTTCAGAATCAAATTTTAAAGCAGTTCAAATAGGCGGTCCGTCAGGTGGATGTCTGACAGAAAAACATCTTGATTTACCTATTGACTTTGACTCTGTAAAAACAGTTGGAGCAATGGTTGGCTCAGGTGGACTAGTTGTTATGAATAAAGATACTTGTATGGTTGCTATTGCTAAATTTTTCATGCAGTTTACTCAGAACGAATCATGCGGTAAATGTGTGGTATGTCGTGAAGGTACAAAACAGATGCTTACTCTGCTTGATGATATTGTAGAAGGAAGAGCTGATGAAGATACAATTCCAAAACTTCTGGAGTTAGGCGATGTTATTAAAAAAGCGTCATTATGTGGTTTAGGAAAAACAGCACCAAATCCAGTATTATCAACTCTTGAACATTTCAGACATGAATACGAGGCACACATTTTTAACAAAAAATGTCCTGCTGGTAAATGCACTGCTTTATTAAGCTACAAAGTCATCGAAGAAAAATGTAAAGGATGTTCACTATGCGCAAAAATGTGTCCTGTTGGTGCAATCAGTGGAGAAATCAGAAAACCTTTTATTATTGACAGTGATAAATGTATTAAATGCGGCGTTTGTGTTTCATCATGTAAATTCGGCGCAATCATAAGGGGGTAACATAATGGCTAACAATAACTTTGTGAAAATTGACGGATTAGATATTCAGATAGAAAACGAAAAAAATTTACTTGAACTTATCAGAAAAGCAAATATTAACCTGCCTACATTCTGCTATCATTCTGATTTATCTATTTACGGCGCCTGCCGACTTTGCATGGTTGAAATCGAAGGCAGAGGGCTTCAGGCTTCCTGTTCAATAATACCTGAACCTGGTATGAATATTAAAACAAACACAGAAGAAATCAGAAAAATCAGAAAAAATATTGTCGAACTTCTTCTTGCGAATCATGATTATAACTGCACAAGCTGTTCAAAATCCATGAACTGTCAGCTTCAGGCACTTGCAAAAAGAGTTGGTATAAAAGAACCAAGATTCAAATCTACTTTGAAAAAAACAGAAAAAGACTATTCATCAATCTCTCTTGTAAGAGATCCGAACAGATGTGTACTTTGTGGTGACTGTGTCAGAATGTGTCGTGAAATACAGTCTGTTGGTGCGATAGATTTTGCTTTCAGAGGTTCAGAAGTTGCTGTTTTACCAGCTTTTGGAAAAGATATTGCAGATGGTGAATGTGTAAACTGTGGTCAGTGTGTGGCTGTATGTCCTACTGGTGCGCTGACTATACGTTCAGAAGTTGAAGAAGCATGGAAAGCAGTTCATGATAAATCAAAAACAGTAGTTGTTCAAATCGCTCCTGCTGTAAGAGTTGCCCTTGGTGAAAAATTTGGAATGGCTCCCGGCACTTCTGTAACTGGTCAGATTGTCGGAGCTTTAAGACTGCTTGGATTTGATAAAATATTTGACACTTCATATACAGCAGATCTTACAATTATTGAAGAAGTAAATGAATTTCTTGAAAGAAAAGAAAAAAACAAACTTCCTCTTTTCACCTCATGCTGCCCTTCATGGGTAAAGTTTGCTGAACAGTTCTATCCTGAAATGCTTGAGAATATTTCAAGCTGTCGTTCTCCACAGCAGATGTTCGGTTCACTTTTAAAAAATAAACTACCTGAAATGTTGAATATATCACCTGAAAATCTTGTAGTAGTTTCAGTAATGCCTTGTACCGCGAAAAAGTTTGAGGCAAAAAGACCTGAATTTACAAAAAATGGTATCGCTGATGTTGATATCGTACTTTCAACTCAGGAATTAGCTTCAATGATTGAAGAACAGGGAATTGACTTCAACAAAATACAGCCCGATTCACTTGACATGCCTTTCGGATTTAAAACTGGAGCTGGAGTAATTTTTGGAAACTCAGGTGGAGTTACAGAAGCTGTTTTAAGATATGCAGAAGAAAAACTTACAGGAACAAAAAAAGATGAATATGTTTTTGAATCAGTCAGAGGCAGTGAAGGGCTAAAAAAAGCAGAAATTACTTTAAACGGTCTTACACTCAAATTTGCAATTGTAAATGGACTGGCAAATGCAAGAACTGTGATTGAACATATTAAATCTGGAAAAGAGCATTATGATTTTATTGAAGTAATGGCTTGTCCTGGCGGATGTATTGGTGGAGCTGGTCAGCCTGTGGGTAATCGTGAAGTTACTAAAAAAATGAGAACTCAGTCAATTTACAATACTGATAAAACTTTACAACTGCACAAGTCACAGCAGAATCCATATATTAAAGAATTATACACAAATGATCTTGAAAAAGCCGGAAGTAAAAAAGCCCACGAAATGCTACACACGCATTACAATCCAAGAAAAAGAACACTTGACGATGGAATTTCTCTAACCGGAACCTCAGAAGAAAATTCTATTGATGTTAGTGTCTGTGTTGGAACTTCCTGTTATACAAGAGGTTCTCAGGATTTGATAATGCAGCTTGCTCATTATGTTGAAGCTAATAATCTCAGTGACAGAATTAATGTAAAAGCCAGCTTCTGTTTTGAAAACTGTGGAAAATCTCCAAACGTCAAGGTTGGTGAAACACTTATTGAAAAAGCAACATTTGCAAAAGTGACAGAGGCTATTAATGAAGCAGTGAATGGTGAAGCAGTGAGTAAGTGAGATAAATATGAAACAGTGAGTAAGTGAGTAAGATATCGCTTTTACCATCCGGTCTTACTCACAGAGGGTTGAAAACCCGGTTACTAATTCACTGACTTTGAGTTTAATTTATAAATAAGGGGGTTAAAATATGGGTGCTGTGATTTATACAGATAAAACAGAATGTCGGGACTGTTACAAATGTCTTCGTAATTGTCCTGTTAAAGCAATTAAAATTGAACATGGTCATGCCTCTGTAGTTGATGAACTCTGTATTCATTGTGGTACCTGTATTAAAATCTGCCCTAAAAATGCTAAAAAATACAGAAAAGAAACTTCTATTGTTAAAAATTTATTTTTAAATAATGAAATGGTTGCAGCAAGCCTCGCACCATCTTTTGCAGCCTTATTTTCCGAATGGGAATTAAAGAGAATCCCCTCCGCCCTCAGGAAATTAGGCTTCAACTATGTGGCTGAGACTGCATCGGGTGCCGGCCCGGTTGCCAGTTTATCAGCCACATACTTTTTTGAAAAAGGTGGAAGTCTTATTGACAGCGCGTGTCCTGTCTGCGTTAATTTTATAGAAAAGTATCACCCGGAATTTATTAATAATATCATTCCCTACTCTTCCCCTTTTATTTTTCACGCTAAAGCTATTAAGAAAATTCTGGGCGAAAACACAAAAATAGTTTTTATAGGTCCGTGCATTGCGAAAAAAGACGAAGCCAGAAGACCTGAAAATCAGAATCTTATTGATGCAGTAATTACTTTTGAAGAACTTAACGAACTTTTCGAAGAATTCAATATTATCCTTGAACAGTGTGAGGAAAGTGATTTTGACTGGCCATGTAATAACACAGCACTTTCCTTTCCAGTTCCTGGTGGCGCATGTCTGACCGGTGGAATTACCGATTCTGATAATACAATTACAATAAATGCTGATGGATTCAGAAAAATCAGCGATGTTTTAGACAATTTTTCTGATTATAAAGGGAATGTATTCATTGAGTCACTTTTCTGCTCAGGCGGCTGTATTAACGGTCCTGCATGCAATTCAAAACAACCATTATTTGTTAGAAAACATAATATCAACAAGTATATGATTAATTCTCAGAAAAACAGCGATAAAGATAATATAAAGTTTCCAGAATTTGTTTCTTTACAGAATTTCAAAAATAAAGAGTTTCTTAATAATCATTTTATTTCTGAACAACAGATTGAAGATATTTTAAATAAAACCGGAAAATCTTCAAGAGAAAACCAGCTTGACTGTGGAGCATGCGGTTATGATACCTGCCGCGAAAAAGCAATCGCTGTAATAAATGGAATGGCTCAAAGCTGGATGTGCATGCCTTATATGCGAAGAATAGCAGAAAGCCGAACAGATAAAATAATTGAATCCAGTCCTAATGGTATTGTAATAATTGATGAAAAACTTAATATACTTAGCATGAATGGAGCTTTCAAAAAATATTTCATGTGCTCAAATTCTACTGTAGGTAATAATATTTCAAAAATAATGGAGCCATTTTATTTTGAAAAAGTTATATCAAACAGCCAGGAAATTATTGAATCAAACATTAATTTCCCCCAATATAATCTGGTCTGCCATCAAATAATTTATAAATTACCAGGAGAAAATCAATATGCTGGAATTTTTGTTAATATTACTAATAGTCAGCTTAGCAGGAAAAATCTTGAAAGAATCAAAAAAGAAACTGTAACTCAGGCTAAAGAACTTCTTGAGCATCAGCTTGAAGTATCACAGCAGCTTGCAAAATTTTTAGGAGAAAACACTGCAAGAAGTGAAGAAATACTTGAAAAACTGATAAAGTCGGTGAGGGATTAAAAAGAAACGCGGATGAAACGGGGATGAAACGCGGGTGAATCGCGAGAAAATCTTATAAAACAAATTATGGAGAACAAATGAATTATCGATGTTCTTTTAAACATATTGATTTTTTGAAACATTCTAAATCTTTCACAGGACAGAATATCTGTGGTGACGTATTTATCTGGCATAAAAACGCAGAATATTCTGTCGCTGTGCTTGCCGACGGAATTGGTCATGGAATAAAAGCAAATATTTATGCGAATTTATTTGCAACAAGAATAATCAAACTAATTGAATTTGATTTTTCTTTAAGAGAAGCTGTTGAAAAAGCTGTTATATCAAATCAAATCAACATTAAGAAAGATTTCCCTTATTCAGCATTTACTGTAGGCAAAATTCTCAACAACGGCGAAGCAACTTTTTTAAGCTATCAGGCTCCTGACGCTATTTTTTTAAGCTCTAACAATATTATTAAAACAAATCCAAAACCAGTTGAACTCGGCGGATTAATTCTGAACGAAAGTATTTTTTACCTTGATAAAAATGATGATATTTTATTGGTGACTGATGGGGTAACTCAAGCCGGGACGGGCAGCAAAGAATTCCCAATGGGATGGGGTGAAAAAAATCTTATTTCCTTTTTGAAAAATCTGAATTATTCAAAAACTGATAAAAATGAAGTAATATCAAAAATTTTAGAGCAATGCTACATATTAAACAACAATAAATACGGAGATGACACAACCGCGGTTTTAATAAAATGCCGGGAAGGGAAAATTATAAATATTCTCACTGGGCCATCGACTGATAAAGAAAAAGATTATGAAATAATCAATAATTTTCTTTCTAAAGACGGAGTTCCAGTAATTTGTGGTGATACTACTGCAAAAATCGCTTCAAGAATAACTGGAAATAAAATAACCATGGATGAAAATCCTTCGCTTGTTGCTCCCCCAAGATATTATATTGATGGTTTTTATCTTGTAACAGAAGGAGCAGTAACATTAAATCAGACTTATAATATTATTGACACAGTTATTGAAGATTTTGAAGAAGAAAATTCTGTATCAATTCTTTATAAGCTTTTAAACGCTGGAGATAAAATTAACTTTTTTCTCGGAACAGCTTCAAACCCAGGCCATCAATCAATTCTATTCAAACAGAAAGGTATAATACCAAGGGATAAAATTGTTCATTTGCTTGCAGAAAAACTTAAATCTATGGGTAAAATTGTAACTCTAAATAAAATTTAAAAAATAAGTAGAATCTATCAAAGCTCTTCTTGAGATAACCGGGCAAAAATAAAGCATGTTTTTGCTTGACAAAACTTCGGTTTTTAAATAATGTAAAAGAGTATTTTAACCCCTCCAGCCAATAGTTAAGGGGATTCGCAAGAAAAACCTTTTCTATTGGCTCTTAATCTGTTAAAAAAATCACAATCTTTGTTTTAACTCACGATAATTTGTTTTACCTGTACCAAGTACTGGTATTTCATCTATTTTAATAACTTTTCTAATATTATGAAGTGCTGAAAGTCCACTTTCTCTAATTACACTATTAATTTCTTCTCTTGAAATATTCAAAGTAGTAAACAGAATTATTTCAGGATTTTCCTCATCTGTCAGTGTTTCAACAGCAATAACAGGACCTTCATCATTTTCATTCTGATATTTTTTATTTAAAACTTCTTCAATTGCAGGCATCGAAATCATCTCACCACCAAGTTTTATAAATCTTTTTAATCTTCCCATAAAAGTAAGAACGCCATTTTCATCTTCTTTTACAAGGTCTCCGGTCTTATACCAGCTTTTTTCTTCGAAATCGATAAATGGAGAATCCCCTTCATAATTTATATATCCGTTAAAAATGCTCGGGCCTCTTACAATAAGCATGCCCTGCTCCCCTTTTTCAACCTCAATATTTTTTTCAATATCAATAATTTTATATTCAACCGAGTTCATTATGTTTCCTATTGAATAAGGAACAATGTTCTGTGGTCTGTTGACAGAAACTACTGGCGAACACTCTGTTATACCATAACCTTCAAGAATGACCATATCAGGGCATTTTGACTGAAGAGCTTCATAAATCTTAACTGAACATTTTTCAGCTCCTGTTACTCCAAGCTTTAATGTTTTTAATTCAGAATTCTGTGCACCTTTAAGAATTCCACCCAGAAATGTCGGAGTTCCAACCAGTATAGTCGGTCTGTAAAGTTCACACATTTTTGCCAAAGTCCCGCCTTCTGTGGGATTTGGATGGAAAACCACTCTGAATCCACTTAATATTGGAAGAAGCATTGTTACTGTTATACCAAATGAATGAAATGGAGGAAGGAATCCTAAAATTGCATCATTTTCTCTTAATACTTCAAGTGATATTATATCTTTAATATTAGTCAGAATGTTTCTGTGAGTAAGCGGAACTGCTTTCGGAAGACTTTCTGAACCACTTGTAAATAAAACAACTGCGGTATCAGATATGTTCTGTTTTTTCAAACTCGACCAGTTAAAGCCGGATGAAAAAACTGCTTTTAATTTATCAAACAGACTAATTTTTTTGATTATATCTTCCAGATACATGAAAAACGGTTTTACTTCACCTAATACTGCACCCTGAGCTTCAAGTTTTTCAACAAGAAGTTTAGAAGTCAAAATATGATTTATTTTTAGCATTTCTGCTGAATGTTTCATGTTTCTTTCACCAACTGTCCAGTTAATCATTACTGGAGTTTTCCCTGAAAACATTACACTGAAATATGATATAACTGCTCCAACTGAAGCTGGAAGCATAATCCCAACATATTCTCCTTCAAGCTTTTTAATAACTTTTGAAAAAATTAATATTCCTGTGATTAAATTTTTATATGTCTTAACCCCTGACTTCTGATCTGCTATAAGAGGCTGATTCAAATTTTTCGCCGCGCTTTTCAGGAAATATTCTGCAATATTATTACAGCTTTCATCAAAAGTTATGATTTTTTCATGTTTTTCTTTTGAATACCAGCTGGATTGTACTTTATTCAGCAGTTTAACTTCTTCAGCAAGAGCTTCTCCCGCTGCTGCTGCATATACATCACTGACAAGTTCTAAAACATCGGGATTTGGTATGTTAAATCCAAATTCTTTTTCAATCCACACTGCAAGCTCCACTCTCGAAAGAGAATCCATACCTAAAGTTGAAGCAAGTTCAGCGTCTGGCGAAAATGTTTTTATCCCTGATATTTCGTGTATCTTTGAATTAACAAGAGCTATAACATTCTGAGATATATTTTCCATATCTGTTTCAATTTTTAGTTTTTCAGGCTCTGCAAGTATCTGAGTTTTATTTTTTTCAAAAAAATAATATGCGTTATAAGTTCTTGGATGAGCTTTTTTGTTATAAAAATTCTCAAGATAAGAATTTATTTCATTTTTGCTTTTATCGAAAGGAAAATCTTCAGCTTCAAAAAATTCAATAGTTACTTTTCTTTTTGGAATAAAAAATATCAGGTTAAAAAGCATTACTTTGAGAGATTTTTTAAGTATTTTTTCAACCGAAGGATATTTTCCATCGGCTCTTGAAAAATCACTTCCCCATAAACCGGAAGTATTTATCAATACAATCCTTGGTTTCTTTCTGCAATTTTCAAGTATGGTTGATATTCCACTGTTTGCACCAATATTTTCAAATTTACTTTTTTTTATGTGTCCTGCTGGATAGATAATTACATTTTTATTATCATCAAGACTCTGAGAACATTTTTTTAATGATTTATCAACTTCTTCAAGAACCTGAGAACCATATTTTGCGGCATCTGGAAGTTTTATTACTTTAAATAAAGTAGCAAACCATTTTATAACAGGTCTATCAGCCTGATCTTTATCTGAAAGAGTTCTCTGACGGAAATAAGGAAAAAGATAGCACATCAGAATTACAGGGTCAATCAGCGCCGGATGATTTGGCAGAAGAAGAATTCCTCTATTTCCTTTTTCAAAAATTTTATTTATTCCTTTAATTTTCACCCGGTATCTTAAAAGAAGTATTATCTGTCCAATATAGCAAATTAATTTTGCAGCCATTTTTTCGCTCCTAATGCATATAATAATGTGATTATTCCTAATACTGTCAATCCAGCTGACGGTGCTACAAATTTATTCAGTAAAAATAATACTCCTGCTCCAATTGTCATCCCAACAAAAACACCAAAATTAACTGCTGCTATTACTCTTCCTTTTTTATTTTTATCAGGTCTTATCTGAATAAAACTTTCAACTGGTATTAGATTCATTCCACCAGCTACTCCTGTAAAACTTATTAACATTATAACAAAATAAATTATTAATCTGCTACCATAAAAAATAGCTGGCAATATTCCTGCTGTAAGAAGAAAACCTGACGTAAGAAGAAGCGTTGGAACAATATATTTAAAAAAATTATGCTCATTTACAATAAAATTGCTTAATATACCGCCAAGGGCTATTCCGATTAAAAACATTATTTTAGTTACAGCAGTTGCAGTATTTGATAATCCGAATTCTATTGTGCCGAGATTGACCATAAGCAGAGTTATTGTTGTTGCAAGTGCCCATAGAAATATATCGGTGCATACTACAAAAAACAACTGTTTATCTTTTTTTACAGCCATTAATTCCATAACTGATTCAATGGGACCTTTCCATGGAAATTTTAAATCTGGTGATTTTGCCTCAATTTTCGGTGCCCACAGACTGACAACAAAACCTGTAACTGCTGCAATAAGAATGTAAACCCCAATTAAAAATCTTCCTGTCGGGATATTAAAAAAACTCACTCCGACTTTATCAAGAGTATATCCCGCGGCTGCCATTCCAACAAATATTGCTGTGGTAGAAATTACTTTTACAATTGAATTTGCTTTCTGAACATATTCTTCTGGATATAGTTCAGGAATTGAACCATTCATTGACGGACTGAAAAAAGCTGACTGTGCTCCCATTATTCCTATCATTGCAAGTATTAGCCACCAGTTCCCATACCACATTCCGAATGCTCCTGCTATCATGGCAACAAGTTCGGCTAATTTTGATAATATAATGACATTTCCTTTTGAGAATCTATCTGCACACCAGCCTGCTGGTGCTGCCGAGAAAAGATAACATATTGTAAAAAGTGCTGCCGCTCCTGATTGAATTGTAAGATTATTTTCTGCTACTGCGATAAAAAGAGCTGCTTCCTTGAAAAAATTATCGTTAAAAAGTCCCATGAAATAACTTACTGCTATTGCTAAAAAACTTTTACGTGCTTTTCTGACCCTTTGCTTCAAATCATCATTCATC
>JBAZDD010000031.1:0-14309 GCA_041654635.1 Candidatus Muiribacteriota bacterium | reverse complement strand
TCTTGTTGAAACTTTAAAAAACACAAGAGATTTCAGCCTTATTTTTAAAATGTTGAGTTCAGGCAAAAAAACACTTGTTCTTACTGGATTGAAAATCTGCGAAAAATTTGATAATCCGTCGATTCACGAAACTATAAAAAAACTTTTAAAAAACCCTGACGAAAACGTCAGATTGAATGCAATTAAATCTTTATCTCGAAACAGTCTTTCCGAAATGATGCCAATTTATAAAGAAATGCTTTCAGACCCTTCGGAGTCAGTTCAGAATGAGATTCTTGGAATTCTGTCAAAATTCAATGACGATAATGTTAATAAAATGTTAGTGGAAGAGTTAAACAACAATCATCTCAGGGATAAAATCATTAAAATACTTGGTGAAAAAAATCTTGACTATTATATAAAGAACTTTTCAATACTTAATGATGAAGCACGTTTAAATATGGCTAAAACCCTATATAAAACTTCAGATAAAATAATAAGAGAATCTATAAAACTTACAAAAATGCCTGAGGTAGAAAAAAGATATATGGGCGTTAAAACAATGTCCTATATTCTTCCTGAAAAACAGGAATTAATACTTCCAGCCTTTAAAGAACTTCTAAACGACCCTGATTCATTTATACGCTCAACTATCGCAACATCGCTGAAAGATATTAACACACCAATGGCACTAATAATTCTTCTCACACTTCTTAAAGACCCAAATAAAAGAGTAAGAGCAAACTGTATCGAATCTTTTATGAACACTTCAAATGTAGAAGCTGTAAAAAAAGCTCTTCAGGTATTTTTAAACGACCCAAACAACAGAATAAGAGGAAATGCTGTTGTTGTCTTGTATAAAATCGGTGATACTTCGGCTGTCAAACATATAGATAATATGATGAATTCAAGTGATAAATGGATGAAGGTTACAGGAATTTATACCATAGGTGAGCTTGAACTTGAAAAATATGCATATCAGCTCATTCCTTATCTTTCAGATAATGACAAAGATTTGAGAAAAAATTCTCTCAAAGCTCTCATACGTATTGATAATTCAAAATTCAAAACCTATATAAAACGCCTTACAAATGATATGGATCCTGAAATCAGACAGATTGCGAATGATTATTTTAAAAAATAACCATTATAAGCTCGGGTTGAAAAATCTTCCAATTTTGAACATCGATTAATTTTAATATTAATGTTTTCTTTTTCTTCATTTAAGATTTTTTCATCCAAAATATTTATTTCATTTTCAGCTTCTTTAACAAAATTTAAAACTTTTTCATCATAAACACATGCAAATATTTTCTCAACTCCGGCAATATATGAAAGAATTACTCCATGAAGTGGCATGCTTATAATTGTTGAATAGTTTTTTAAAAAATTTATTGATTGTTGAAAGGTTAACCCATAAAATTTTTTTATATTAAAATCCGAATAATTTAATTTTAAAAAATTATAGTCTTCAGGAGAAATTGCAATTACATCATATTTATCCGGTATATAAAAGTTTTTATTAATATATCTTGTCTTAGGTATTATTCCACAAAGTGCCTTATTTTGATATTCTGACCGCTGAACATTTAAAAAGACAGTGTCAGCACCAAGAATAGCATTCCTACATTCACCTGAATATTTTTGAAAGTCCTCATTTGTTCTGAAAGATATAAAATCAACCGTTTTTAATAAAATTTTAAGCATAAAATTATTCACTACACCTTTTACAGGACCAATTCCCTGATTTACAAGCATCACTTTCCCACCCTTCAGTTTAAATAATAAAATTAAAATTACATAATAATAAAAACTTAAAATTGAAGATTTTGTTTGAAGAATATTTCCACCAGGAAAAATAAGTTTTTTATAAAATATTAAATTCAATATTGAAAATCTTGGAAGCGTTTTATACTCAACTTTTTTTTTATGTGTAAAAACAACTGCCTCAGGAAATATCTCAAGAGCTTTTTCCAATATAAGTTCATCGCCAAGATTATCATAACCAAAATATCCATATAAAGCAGTTTTATTTTTCATATTTTTATAGTATAATTCATAATATGATATTTAAAAAGGAAAATTCAAAAAAAAACTTACGTACTTTACATTCTATACAGAAAAAATGTATAAGACTTGTAAACAACATTGAAAAAACATTAATAAATGAAACAAACTTAAATTATGAACAAGTATCTAAAATTCATTTCAGCATAAAAGATACTTCTGTAATTTTGCTGGATGAACTTAACTTTGAAAAAAAATCATGGATTTCTCAACTGTGTATATCATATTTAAACATATCTACTGTTATTCATTCTTTTATTTTTATTTCGTATGAACAGGGAAAAAAATCGGAGTTTTTAAATTTTTTCTTTTCAAACCTCAGAGAACTTCTTGAAGTTTACGAAAGCGCAATTTTCCATTTTTATGAACATCCAAATCTTGCAAAAGAAAATTTTGGAAATAGAGAAATTTTTCTGGACAGAATTAACCATTCCATGGAAAAAATATCATTAGAAGAAAAAAAAGAAAATTTATTTACTTTAACTTCAATTATTCTCTGTGAATTAAATAATATTGAAATAAGTATAAGAAAAATTATTTATTGATTTTTTCTGAACAGTTTTCCAGTAAGAATTTCTTTCATATTAATTACACTGCGTATTTTTGTTTCACTCTCTCTTTTAAGCATCATATTTTTCAGCTCAGCATCAACACTTTTATCAAAAATATTTTTTAAAATGAGTATGTTATATTCTGGTTTGATTTTATTTTTTTTGGCAATTTCCAATAAAAAATTTTTTTCCTGTAGTGTAATATCTTTATAAAAAAGGATAAATTTCATAAGTTTTCTGTCAAGTAACATTCTTTCTACTACTGGATATAGAAAATATAAAAATAATGCAAAGAAAATTCCTATAGCCAAAAGAACCATAAAATAATCATAACTTGAATGAGTTGAGGTAAAAAACTTTCTCAATCCGGCAGATTCAGTAAAATAACTTGAAAGCGATGAAAAAAAATCTGTTAATTTATTCATTGAATTCCTTATTTTTTTTATCTTACAATAAAACTATAATATTTATCGTAAAAAAACAATAAAAAGTTAACTTCTCAGATTCATCCGCGTTTCTCTCGCGTTTCATTCCCGTTTCTCTCGCGTTCTATTCCGCAGCTCCTAAATTCTTGACTGTTTTTTTAATGAGTGATATATTAAATTATCATGGAAAATATTGAACAACTTATTAACTCAATCGACAGAGGAACTGAATCCGAGCGAGAAAAAGCTGTAAAAATTTTATTCTCTATTAATTTTGATAATCGAATTTTTTCATCAATAAAAACTCATTTTAACGATGTAAAAAACGAAACCAGAGATTTATTATTTAATCTTTTTGTAAACTGGCAGGCGCCTGAAACAGTTGGGTTTTTACTTGAACTTTATTCTAACTCTGATATTTTTACTACAAAATTTAAAATTCTTAATATTACTGCAAAACTTCCTGTCAAAAATTACACAAATGCTTTAAAAAATCTTCTTGAAGCTGAAACAAGTATAGAATTAAAAATCAAACTAATAAATCTTATTGGAAAAACCGAGGATGGTCGAGCATTCAAATTTATAGAAAGTTATATGACTCACACTGACCTTGATTTAAGATCAGCAGCTTTTATTAATTCACTGAATCTAAACTATCGTGAAACACTAACATTTATAATTAAAATATTTTCCACAAACAATAAGGAACACATACTAAACCTGCTTAATCTTTTTTCTGTAATTAATTACAAAAATCTGAAATTTGATATAAGTGATTTTTTATTTGAACAGTTAGAATTGAACCGCAACAACGAAGAAATCTACACAGGATTGTTAAGAACACTTTTAAACTTTAATAATCAAAAAAGTATTTATATACTTGAAAAATCTCTGAAAGAGAAAATTTATTATGAAAAAATGGTTGGTCTAATTCCACTTCTTGAAAAATTTCAATATTCTGAATCAGTTGAACATTTTATAATGTATTTTGCCGAAAATCCATTACCCGAAATAATTTCTGAATTATGTCACCTCATAGTTTTTTTTGGGAATAAGAAAGAGAGTTCAGATAAATTCTTAAATTTTTTAAAATATGATAATCACAGCATAAAAAATGCTGCTGTAAAAATTATAATTAACAAAAATCTACTTGATGAAACTCTTGACAACACACTTATGGAACTCATTGTAAAAGAGGAAAATGAAGAATATTTTTCTGATTTATTTGTCGCCCTGTGCTCAAAAAACACATTGAACAATTCGAAGATAGTTAAACTTGCTGGTTTTTTTGAAAAACTGCCTTTGTCTTTAAAACAGACAATAATTATAAATTTCAGGAAAACGCCTGATAATGATTATGCAACAAATATTCTTTATTTTATTTTTACCCGTGAAGAAAATGAGAAAGTTCGAGCCACCATAGCAAGCGTTATGGGAATAACCGCAACATCGAAATCTCTTGAACTGTTTAAAAACATTCTTAAGGATGACAATCCAAGAGTTAGGGCAAATGCAATTGAATCAATCGAAATGTCATGTGCAAACAGCGAAGAAGTAGTCGAAGTAATTTTTCCATTTCTTCAGGATTTTAACAACCGAGTAAAAGCAAATGTTGCAATAGCTCTCTGGCAGCACGGGGGATTAAGAATGCTGCATGTTCTTGAAGGAATGCTTATTACTCATCAGAGCAAATGGCATAGAGCTTCAGCAGCTTACGCTCTATCAGTTTTGAAAAATATTAACTCTATTCCTGTATTAAAAAAATCTATTGAAACAGAAGACGACCCGGATGTTTTAGGTAACAGCATTAAGGCTCTGGCAAGTATTGATAATGCAGACCCCGATTATTTTATTAATTTATATTCAAATACTGATAATTTTATCAGATTGCGTATTATTGAAGCTCTCGGTATTTTACAAAGTAATCAGACACTTGATTTTTTATTTGAAAAAATGATTTCAGCAGATGATGATATTGCTGAAGCTTCATTTAATGCTCTTTTAAATTATAAGCATATTCCTTTTCAGATACTGAAAAATTATATAAAAGAAACGCTGAATAATAGAAAAAAATTTGAATATATGTTAAATATAACTGAAAAAACTGGAACTCTCGAAATAGCTGACTATTTAAGATTAATAAAGAAAAAAGAAATTTCATATTCAAACATGATAAAAAATACAATATTTAAACTGAAAAAAAATAATAAGGAGTGACACTATGTTTAAGCCCGTTAGTTCTGATATGAACTTTTCAGAATCCGAAGAAAAAATAATTAAATTCTGGGAAGAAAATAATATTTTTGAAAAAACTCAGGAATTATTAAAAAATAACGAAAGATTTGTTTTTTTTGAAGGTCCTCCAACTGCAAACGGAAAACCTCATCCAGGTCATGTTTTGGGAAGAGCAATCAAAGATGTTTTTAATCGTTATAAAACCATGAAGGGATTTTATGTTCCAAGAAAAGCCGGTTGGGACACTCATGGACTTCCAGTTGAAATTGAAGTTGAAAAAAAACTCGGGTTAGATGGAAAACAGGCTATTGAAAAATACGGAGTTGAAGAGTTTATAAAACATTGTAAAGAAAGTGTTTTCACTTATAAAGAAGAATGGGAAAAAATGACAAAACGTCTTGGATACTGGATAAATATGGACGATCCTTATGTAACAATGGATAACAGATATATTGAAAGTATTTGGTGGGCTCTTAAAACCATTTTTGAAAAAAACATGCTTTATTTTGGTCATAAAATATTACCTTACTGTCCGAGATGTGGAACTGCCGTATCATCACATGAAGTAGCACAAGGTTACAGACAGGCAAAAGACCCTTCTGTTTTTGTCAAATTTGAAACTGGTGAAGAAAACACTTTTTTCCTTGTCTGGACAACCACACCATGGACACTTATCAGCAATGTTGCTCTTGCGGTAAACAAAAACGAAAAATATGTAAGAATTAAAACAAATGACTGTGAACTCATTCTTGCAGAAAAAAGACTGAACATTATAACTGAAGATTATGAAATAATTCAGAAGTTTGACGGCAAAACAATTGAAGGAAAAAAATATAATCAGCTTTTTAATTTCTGTAAACTTCCAGATGGGAAAAATGGATTTCATGTTGTCCATGCTGATTTTGTATCAATGGATGACGGAACTGGAATAGTACACATAGCCCCAGCATTCGGTGAAGATGACAATCAGGTAGGAAAAACTCATAATTTTGCTTTTTTTCAGCCTGTAAATCTTGAAGGTAAATTTGAAGATTTTGTAGATGAATTTAAAGGTATGTTTGTAAAAGATGCTGACCCTGAAATAATATATAATCTGAAAAAAAGAGGACTGCTTTACCGCTCTGAAAAAATTGAACATACTTACCCTTTCTGCTGGCGATGTGACTCTCCTCTACTTTATTATGCAAGACAATCATGGTTTATAAAAACTTCTGAAATACGTGACAGACTTTTAAAAAACAATCAGCAGATAAACTGGATTCCAGAATACATTAAAGATGGAAGATTTGGAAACTTTCTAGAAAATGTAATAGACTGGGCAATTTCAAGAGAAAGATACTGGGGAACTCCATTAAATATATGGGTATGCGAAAATGGAGAATGTGACCATAAAATTAGTATAGGAAGCATTAAAGAATTAAAAGAAAAAGCAATTAACTGTCCAGAAAATATTGAGCTTCACAAACCTTATGTTGATGAAGTTTTTATTAAATGTGAAAAATGTGGAAAAACAATGAAACGTGTTTCTGAAGTTATAGACTGCTGGTTTGATTCAGGCTGTATGCACACAGCGCAATGGAATTATCCTGAGCATGACAATGGAGAATTTGAAAAATCAATGCCTGCTGAATTTATCAGTGAAGGAATTGATCAGACAAGAGGCTGGTTTTATTCTCTGCTTGCTACTTCCACTCTTCTTTATGATAAAGCACCTTATAAAAACTGTCTTGTAACCGCACACGTGCTTGGTAAAGATGGGCTTAAAATGTCTAAATCAAAAGGAAATACAGTTGATACCTGGGATATTTTCAACAAACAGGGGGCTGATGCTATAAGATGGTATTTCTTTTCCTCATCACCAGCGTGGGTTCCAAAAGCTTTTTATCCTGAAGCAGTTACAGAAACAATTCAGAAATTTCTTGGAACATTTAAAAATGTTTATTCATTTTTCGTTCTATATTCAAACATAGATGGGTTTGTTCCCGGAAAATTCAACTCTGATGAGCCTCTTCCATTGCTTGATGAATGGATTTTATCCTATTACAATCAGACAGTTGACACAGTTAATAATTCAATGGAAATTTATGATGTAACCAAAGCAACAAGAGTTATTCAGGAATTTGTCGATAATCTTTCAAACTGGTATCTCAGACGTTCAAGAAGAAGATTCTGGGCTTCTGATTTTGACCACGATAAAATCTCAGCATACAACACTCTGTATTCAATATTAAAAGGTCTTTCGATTTTATGTGCTCCATTTGTACCATTTATTTCTGAAGAAATTTATCAGAATCTTGTAAGAGAAATTGATAAAAATGCTCCATTGAGTGTTCACATGGAAAAATTTCCTTCAGCTCACAAAAATATTATAAAACCTGAACTTCATGAGCTCATGGAAAATACAATTCAGATTGTAAGCATGGGAAGAGCTGCAAGAAATAACAGTAAAATCAAAAACAGACAACCTCTTTCTTCCATGACGGTAGGTGGCTTAAGCTCTGACTCTGTTAATCTTTTGAAACAGACTATTAATCTAATCACTGATGAGCTTAACATTAAAAACGTTAACTTTGCAGATGACAGCTCAGAATTTGTTAATTTTGAAATAGCTCCCAACTTTAAAACTCTTGGTCCAAAATACGGAAAAATGGTTAATAAAATCAAAGAAAATCTGTTTAATATGAACTGTGAATCTAAAAACTCAATAGCACAGAAACTTCTTTCAGGCGAAAATGTAATGATTAATATTGAAGGTTCCGAGTTAAATCTGTCACTTGATGATGTTGCAATACAGTCTAATGGAAAAGAAGATTTTTCTGTAGTTACAGAAAATGGAATTTTTGTTGCACTGGATACTCATATTACTGAAGAACTTCTTCACGAAGGATACGTAAGAGAACTTGTAAATAAAATTCAGAACATGAGGAAATCCTCAGGTTTTGATGTTTTAGACAGAATAGAACTTTCAATTATTGCAGAAAACTCTATAAATAACGCAATATCAAATTACAAGGATTATCTTAAACAGGAAACTTTATGCGATAATATAATTTCTGAAAAAGACAGCAGATTCAGTCAATATCAGAAGTGGGACATTAATGGAATAGAAGTTGAAATAAGCGTTATAAAAGTTTCAGCTTAAAAGTGCAGAAAAATATTCATAATGTTCTAAATTGTTAAAAAAATAATCAGGGGAGTAACTCTGAAATTCTTTTTCACTTACTCCCCCAGTTCCAAGTGCTACAGTTTTTGCATTAATGAATTTTCCACACACAACATCATGAACAGTATCACCAACAACAAAAATATTATCTGGAGTTATTTTCTCATCATAAAGATGTTTTAATCTTCTCAGCGCAAAATCGGATAAAGTATTTCTATCATGTGAAATATCACCAAAAACTCCAAATGAAAAATAATCAAAAATATTAAAATGTTCAAGTTTAATTCTTGCACCATCATAAATATTACCTGTAAGAAGTCCAGTAAGAACATTATTTTTTTTTGAAAGGTTTACCAGCAGTGATTTAATACCAGGCAGAATTTCACCATCTGTCTGCTTTATTGTAATTTCAAGATTTTTTACATATTCTGCCATAACCTTATCATAATTTTTTATTTTAAGATTAAATTCTTTTTTTATCTGACCAAAAATTCCAAAATCTGTTTTTCCCTGAAATTCAATCTGTTTTTCAGAAATATCGATTTTGTGCAGATCAAGAAATGTTTTTCTTAAAGCTTTTCTTCCAGCACTTTTACAATTTATCAGAGTTCCATCAACATCAAATAATACTGCTTTCATATTTTAAAATATTCCCTTTTTAATTCCATATAAATTCTGTCAATTCCATTCCCATAAAAATTTTTAAAATATTGAATTTCAGAAAAACCGAAACTCTTAAAAAGTTTGATGTTTTTTGGAATCAAAGGATCAACAGTAAGTTTTATACTTTTTATATCTGAATAATTTTCAAAAATATATTCAACTGTTTTCCCGAAAAAAAATCTTCCAAGACCTTTACCCTGAAATTTTTTCTTTAAGGCAAAAGAGAAAAAAAACACTTCGCTTTTATTAAAGCTTTTAAGAAAAATTCCCATTCCGGCAATTTCATTTTCAATTCTGCAAAGCAATACTTTCTGAGAAATAACAAAAGGAGCCAACACCCATTGATGTATAGCTCCTTTGTCAAACGCTTCTTTTTCTATATCAAGAACCTGCTGAATATCTCCAGCTTCTTCGAGTTTTAACTCACTGATTGTTGTGTTCCTGATGGTTGTGCTCATTTAAATCCCTGTCATCTTCTTCATCTTTGTCAAATTCATCTTCATCATCTTCATCATCATCTTCTTCGTCATCATCTTCAAAATCTTCATCAAGGTCAAAATCTTCATCATCATCTTCTTCAAGCTTATCCATAACATAAGCATAAGCTATCAATCCAAAAACAAAGAGAGCTCCGAGAGCAACAAGGAAAAAACCAAGTTTGACCATAAATCCAAACAATTTCTTTATCAATTCCATCACTTCCTCCCGTTTTAATCTAATTCATTATACCAGTATAAAAAATGTATTGCAATAATTTTATTCAATATTTTTCAAATTATAGTTTTTAATTCTGTATCTTAGCATATCCCTTGTTATACCAAGAAGTTTTGCAGCTGCACTCTGAGAACCACCGGTTTTTTCAAGTGCTTTCAATATATATCTGGTTTCAATTTCTCCAACAATTTTATCAAGTTTTATACCATCCTCAGGTATATCATAATCTGCTGAAAAAGATTGAGTTTCATTAACACTAAGCCCGTCTTTTGTCAGCACACTGTTGTTTGAAAGCAGAACTGCTCTGTATATTACGTTTTTAAGCTCCCTTACATTTCCAGGCCATGAATAGTCAATATATCTTCTCAAAACTTCTTTACTTACTTCTTCAATATTTTTATGTAACTTCTTGTTGGCTTTTTCAATAAAATGATTTACAAGAGGCTCTATGTCTTCTTTTCTTTTGCGTAAAGGTGGAATTGTAATGTTAAAAACGTTTAATCTGTAAAAAAGGTCTTTTCTGAATTTTCCTTCATTTATATATTCTGATAATTCCCTGTTGGTAGCTGTAATAATTCTAACATCAATTTTTTTTGATTTATTTGCACCCAGCGGAAGAACTTCATTATTCTCTACAACTTTAAGAAGTTTTGCCTGTAACTCAGGTTTCATCTCAGATATTTCATCAAGAAACAGTGTACCAGTATCGGTTAGTTCAAAAAAGCCTTTAAAATCCGACTTTGCATCAGTAAAAGCTCCTTTTTTATGACCAAAAAGTTGTGATTCAAGCAGAGTTTCTGATATGGCGGCACAATTTACATCAAGAAAAGTGTTATTTTTTCTGTTGCTCTGTTCATGTATGAAATTAGCCATTACCTGTTTTCCTGAACCGGTTTCTCCTGTAATAAGAACTGGTTCTGAAGTTTTTGCATACTTTATTGCATCTTCATAAACTTTAACCATGGCCTGACTTTTATAAATAAGTTCTGTACCATATTTTTTTGTAAGAAGTTTATTAATTCTCTGAAGATTTTTCTGTTTAATAAGCTCTGAAAGATTTTTTAAAAGCACTGTATTGGAAACCGGTTTCTGAATAAACATTGAATTATTTATTTTCAGTGCTTCTGCTCCAAACTGTTCTTCAGAGTATGCAGACATAAGTATTACAACCATGTCATCATCAATTATATTATCCTTTTTTATCATTTCTACAGAGGAACCATCTTTAAGTCTTATATCAAGAATAAGTATTTCAGGATTAAATTTTGTAATTTTTTCTCTGAATTCCTTAAGCGAAGAAGCTGTTTCAACTTCAAAATCTTTTTTCAGCATTTTTTCAAGACTGTATAAAATCAGTTCTTCATCATCGAGTATGAGAATTTTTTCATTCATATTATTTCACCTCAAATGTTATGATAAACTCAGTATATTCATTTTCTATACTGTTTACAAATATTTCACCATTATGAAATTTTATAATGTTATAAACAATAGGTAGTCCAAAGCCATTTCCCTTTTCGCTTGTTGTAAAAAAAGGCTCGAATATTTTCTCAATAATATCAGGTTTAATGCCACAGCCATTATCATAAAAAGTAATATCCAGTTTATTATCATTAACTGCCAGATTAATATCTATCTTCTTATCTTTTTTTCCAGTCAGAGCTTCTTTGGAATTAACCAGAATATTTAAAAAAGCCTGTTCAATTTTTGATTCATCGCCTGCAATAAAAACTTCTTCAACATTTTTATTAAAATTTATATTAATATCAGGATTGGCTTTTTTAAAAAAATTAATCACGGATTCTGCACAGAAAACAATATTAAAACTCTGATTCTGATATTTTTCAGCTCTTGCATAATCAAGAAATCCTGAAACAAGGTCATTAATTCTGTGAATCTGTCGGTTAAGAATATTAATTGTTTCTTTATCATCAGTCTTTATTTCAGGTATTATATTTATCATAATATTAAGTGGGTTTTTTATTTCGTGTGCAATTCCAGCAACCAGTCTTCCCAGAGCTGATAGTTTCTGATTGTGATAAATTCTTTTGTTAATTTCATCAATTTCAGCTGCTTTTTCTTCAAGTTTTTTTTCCAGATTAAGATTCATATCTTCAACTTCTTTTTTTGAAAGATTCAATTTTTTAAGAAGCATATTAAACTCCGCAGCGAGCATTTCAAATTCATCCCCTGTATCAAGCAAGCCTTCATGATTGGCAAGTTCCACTCCTTCAGACTGTTTAACAGCATTTTTCAACACATTCAGAGGTTTTGAAATAATAGCAGTAAAGTAAAAAGTAAGAATAAGTCCGAAAATAAATGTTGAAAAAACATATAAAAATATTGTATTTCTTGCAAGTCTTACTTCTTTCATATTTAAGTTATAAAGTAATTTAAGTGTATTCTCAGCATGTTCAATAAAGTTCAGAATTCTTTCAGCAGATTCTACGCCAGAAACTATTGAAATATCAGGTATTACGAGCATTTTATTATCTCTGATTAAATCTTCAAGAATATCTTTTATAGTTTTCAGCTCCAGATTAAGTCTGGAAAGATCTTCCTCGTCATTTATTTTTATACCATCTGTTTCAAAAAACTCGAGTTTTAAACGATTTATTCTAAGTATAAGTTCATATTCTTTAATTGCAGCATCAAAAACTCTGTTCATATGATTTAATTTATAATAAACAAAAATAGATATTGAGAAAATTATTATCAGAAAAATCGAATATGTTAAAAGTAACTTTTTTGTAAGCTTATTCTTCATTTAAAATCAGGTCGGAACAGTCAAATGTGAAATAAAGAAGGTTTTCATCTTTATAATCGTGATTGGAAAGACCTGCTTCATTTAGCGTTTTTTTAAGTGCTCCTTCAAGATTTTTTTCAACTTTTAATATCTGAGAAGGCAACGCTCCGTTTTTTTCAAGATATTGAACACAAATTCCCTTTTTTTTATAATCGATTTCTTCTATTTTTTTTACAGCTTTAAAATTTGAAACAAGAATAATTAAAAATTTCATATTTTTATGCTCAATATCACGACTTATTCTGATACATTTTGAAATCCCAGTAACTGCCATATCTTTAATTGTCATATATAACGGTCTATTAGGATTCAAATTATAAACAAAGGAAATTAAATTTTCTTCATTATCATAAAACAATAGAAATAATCCATTTTTATTCTCAAGTTCTTCCGGATATTTTTCAATAAATTCTTCTTCATCTTTTTTTTCAATAAAATTCATAACAGCCTTTTTTACAATATCATATAAAATTGAAATATTTTCTTTTTTCATAATATCTCCTTTAAAACTTCATGTTAACGCTGATACCTGAATACTTGTAATTTTTTCTATCATTATCAGCAGTAAATATTGAATAGGACAAATCTTCATTTTTTACATTAATTGAATAAACATAGGTTGAAAAAACGTTGTCAGCATCTCTCAAAAATTCAACTGAAACCTCTAAATTCGGGTCAACAACCCAGATAACTGAAGTATCCAGCCTGAATTTATCTGTTCCAGTATGATAAAAAATATTTCCTGCAAAAAAAAGATTGCTTTCAAGTTCAAGTCCATATGCATAATTAAAATCCAGCTCACTCCCTCTTAAAACAGCTCCCACAGAATAACCTTCGTCTGAAAAATAATATTTAAAGCTAAAAATATGTTCTTCATTCATAATCTGAAAATCATCATCTTCAACAACAAAAATTGTAAATCCTGTCTCAAAATCATCCGCAGGAGTGTAAAGAAATTTGATTCCTGATGAATTTCTTCTTAACTTCTTTGGTAATTCCTGAGAAATTCTGAAATACGTATAGCCAAAATATGTTGTTTTTTCCTTGTTTACAAAAGGATATATTATATTCTGCCCTCCGGTCAGCCCATATATGGAAAGCCCATGAATATTTTCTGCAACTTTTTTAGTATTAATAATTTTCTTTTTCAACATTATGGATAAAACTGAATTTTTATCAAGTACAATCTGTCTTTCATAATGTTCAAAATCATCATGTGTAATTTTCAAATTAAATCTTGAAGGCAAATCAGAAGCTGAAAAAAAACCATTTATATCAGTTACAGAAAAAACCTCATTATTTATATAAACCACCGCTTCATCAACAGCATTGAGATTAACATCAAAAACACTTCCTCTAAGCTCATAACAGTTAATACTGACTGACAATATCATCAAAAAAATTATAAAATACTTTATCTGCAAATATACCCCTTTTTTCTAAATAGAATTTTCCATATTCAAAGCAAGGTTTTCATATTTTTCAAAAACATCTTTATAAGAAATATCCACTCTACAAATTTTATCATACATTTCAAGTGCTTTTTCAAATTCTCCTATATTTTCAAGTTTAATACCCAGCTGATAAATCAATTCCTTCATTCTGTTTTCTAAAATTTCTTCATCAAAAGATGATAATCTGTATTGTCGGTATGCAAGATCTAAAAGGTCTTTTTTAAGATATGCATAAGTCAGATAAAATCCAGT
>JBAZDD010000030.1:0-14654 GCA_041654635.1 Candidatus Muiribacteriota bacterium | reverse complement strand
CATAGTGGTAGATTTAAATTAATTCGTACATTTCTTTCAGCGCATGGCGCATCAAATCGGTAAACTTTACTTTCTTTTCGCGGCAAAAGCTCAGTATTTGCTCATGTTCGGTGGGAGTTACCGGTAATGTAAGGTACCGGTTTCGCTTTTCTTGCTTTGGTATTACTAAATTTTTCATGTTGATAATATTAAATAATTCATTACAAATATAGACATATTAATAATATATCAAAATAAATATATCAATTTTTTATCAACAATCATTAATATTTTTAATGTAATGAATTAATATGATTATTTCCATATTTTTGCACTATGGAAATCCATGAAAAAATAAGAGAACTAAGGCAAAAACGCCGCTTAAGGCAAGTAGAAATAGCAGAGTTAATTGGTATAAAGCAATCCACTTATTCATTAATTGAAGACGGGAAGACTAAAAATATTTCATTGAATGTTGCTATTGGTATTGCAAAAGCATTAGATGTTTCCTTTAATGAGCTATTCGATATTGAGTATAAACCGGAAGACACGCAAATCATTGAAAAATACCTGAAAGAGAATACTGAGCTGAAAGAAACTGTTCAGAAAAACAATCAACTCATTGAGTTGCTTCAACATAAAAATCAGGAATTGCAAAAAGCAAAGGCAGGTTTGGAGCTGAGAGAGGAGTTCAGGTTATATTATGAAACAGACCAGAAAATCAAAAAATCAAAAAGCGAATCAGACAAAGAGAAACTGACAAATTACCAAAGAGACATAAATAAACCGTTTGTGCGAAAAAAGTTAGATGAAATAATCCGTTCCGGTATTTTCTCCAGATATGAGCTTTTTGAGCTGTTTTTTGAGTATGATCCCATTGTTGATGAAATATGCAAAAGCAGCACAAATCTGAATGAAGAACTGAACCGGCACCTATCCCAGTTCATAAATATATTACCGGAAGAATCCGCTTTGCTGGCAGATAATTATGAAGCCTGGTCATCGCGTTCCGGGTAGTTTTTCTGCCTTCTTTTGTCTATGATTTGTCCTGCAAAAAAGGACAAATTGTAGATTTATTTTTTTTCATGCTGCCAATCAGCAGTTTACCAAGCGTTTAAGTTTGTCTGTGATTTGTCCTGCGAAAAAGGACAAATCACAGATTTATTTTTTTTCATGCTGCCAATCAGTAGTTTACAATCGGTTAAGTTTTTCTACGTTTTGTCAGTCGAAAAAAGACAAATTGTAGATTCATTTTTTTAGCAGCTCATATTCAGGAAGTTATAAAAGTATTCCTTTTAAAAACTGAAATTTAACAACTACAAACGTGGTTCTGCTCTTTTTTTTAAGCTGAAAATTCATTTATCTTTCTCTTTTTCGTTCAACATAGTGAAAAATATTCACCCATGTAGCGGTGGTCTCTTTTTGCTAAAAACCAATTTTTGAAAAGCATTAACAGAAAGTTCATGGTTCAGGTCGATTATATCTGATTATTATTGAAATCCACTCTTTGAAGATGTTATTACTCCATTTCGGGGTGTATAGTTCATAAAAAGCAAACCACATTAATAAATCACGTATCCAGAGCGGATATATGACATTTGTGTCTAACACACATTTAAATCTTACACTATGAATCATATAATCCGGCTTCTTCGTCAGCATTAATAATTTCGTTGATCATGTTTTCCTGATGTGATTTCATCTTTTTTTTGTAGCTCATTGCATCTTCATATCTGATTCTGCGGTGCTTCCCGACTTTGGTAAATTTTATTTTCCCGGAATCAAGAAGTTTTATAACGTGCGGTCTTGAACATCCAAGCAGCTTTGCCGTTGCCTGTGTAGTCAGTTCAGTTGCCACCGGCACAATTGATATAATCTGTCCGCGGCTGGTCTGTTTCAGGATTTGTGCCAGTAATTTTAAAGCACTCAGCGGTACCCTTATCTTTTCACGGGTTTCTTCAATCTCTATTTCAGGATATTTTTCTTTCAGTTCGCTGATAACGCCTATAAGTGCACTATAAGATTCAAAAGCAGCAATCTGCTCTTCTTTTGTGGGTTTTAGCATTTTATCTGAAACTTGCATGATTTTAATTTATTTGTTAGTGCAAACATAAACGAAATAAACGAAACAAACGAAATAAACGAAAGGTTTTAATTTGAAGATAACGATGTGTTTTCTTTCATTTTTTCATAATCTGCGGATAAAAAAGTCCACAGATTTTAAAAAATTGCACCCTTTAGCGGATATTGTGAAATTGTCCTGTAATCAGACAGATTCCACAAAAAAAAAGCGCCCTACTATACTTCAGGCGCTTAGCTTCTGCTAAATCTATCTATGGGGCGGCTTCTGCAAATTTAACCACTTTATTATAAAAACACAAAGGACTAAATTGTCCATTTTGCTGAGAATGTATATTTTATGGTTTCCTGTTTGAGTTCGCTATATTTTTAGCCAATCTGTTCAGATTATTCAAAAATAATCAGAGCGCTCAAAGTGTCCTAATTTTCAGAAAACAGAGGGACCTGTTTTGGATGTGATTTAGCCAGGCAAACAATATGATGTTGGATTCATCAGGATTGCATTATTCCGGTGGTGTGCCGGAGTGCATGCAAAGAGCGCCGGCATTTCGCTTATAGCAAGAACATTTTTTGTTTTTATACCCTTTTCTTTAGTTTAAACAATCATATCAAAATGCAGGGTTTCAAATTTTAGCTTTTGCCAAAATTCTTTCAGCAATAGCTACTTGTTTAGAGAAATTAACACAAGACTTTTGAGCAACAGAAGCTCTGGCTTTGCTATTAAACCTGATAGCAGCATCTTTCTCTAATACCGGAACTGCTTTAATTCTAATTGCCATAACACTTCGTTTTGTAATTTTCGATACAAATTTACAAAAATATGAATTTCACAATCAGTTTGTAAATCCTGTTTCATCACCATTCCATTTTTTCAAATCCATCCGGCAAAATAGAGCTTTCATTCATTTTGGCGGTATTCCCGAAAATTTGGAAGTTCAGAAGCAACATCTCATCATTTGCTTTCTTTTCAATCTCAGCAATAAAATCATAAACGGGCTGCATGTTTTCTGCAGCAATTTCATTTTTGGGCAGAATTATAAAAACTGTATGGTCATTAAATGAGTGGGATTTCAGATAAGCAGAAACAGATGAAAAGTTTTTGCCCCTCAAGAAGGCTGTAAGATAAAAGGTGTGGTTCTTCACCTTGGCAATATTATCATTTATCTGATTTGCTGCCTGGCTTTCCATTGAAAGATTTCCCCAGGTCTTATTCATTTCCCTTTCTTTCATTTCGGAAACGACTTTCAGGTATTTGCTCAAAGTGGATTCCTGAGTTATGCCTGTGATTTCCTGAACTACTCTTTGGTTCATTCCCTGATAAAAAGAGAGCGTTATGAATGTTTTTCTGGAAACATGAGCAGTTATAGCCTGATATTTAGGCACTGTTGTTTGAATGCTTTTATTCCCGCGGTATTCATCAATTACTATGGGTTTATCAATCCCGGCAATTTTACAAACTTCTTTGATAATAATATTAAAGTGAGCATTTGAGAATCGGGGCAACAAATAGACTGGTTGTTCTTTGTATCGTTCAATTATTGTTGAACTATATGGGGTTAATGGTATTACTACCTTTTCTTTAACTTTTTTCATTGCAATATGAATATTATTGTCTTGAACCATTTCTCTGCGAAGTCGCATAAGATCGGAATAACGTAATCCGGTTACGCATCCAAAACAAAAAATATCACGTACTTTTTTATGTGTTTCATTTTTAAATGACGCTGAATACAATTGATTGAATTCATTAATATCCAAATGAATCAGTGTAACATTTTTAATGTTATATTTTAATTTTCTGGGAATTTCACCTTTAAAATATCCACGATCCTTGCACCAATTCAGAAAGGTTCTTAAAGTCCTGATTATTTGAGTAAAAGTGTTGTGAGAGTATTTTTTATCGTGGAAAGCATACGCTCTCAAATTATCAAATAAGTCCATATCAATATCCTGAAAAGTAAGCACTTCGTTTTTGTCCTTTTGAAAATCTTTAAAAAAGTGAAAAATAGTGGTTCTGGCCAAAAATGTATTGTGGCTTAAGTTGGTTTTTGTGTTTTGAAGCCAGCTTTCAAATACTTGATTAAAACCATTTTTAGCGTTTATGTGTTCAAAATTCCCGTCAATAGGGTCAACTCCATTGAGTACGGCTTTCAAGTCTGCTTCTGTAATGGGGCGGTTATTAGCTAAATTCTTATTGTTTAATTTTTCCATTAAACCCTTCAAGCGGCTGATTTTTGCATTTATCTCCCTGTACCCATTATCCCGCGCGTTGGGATGTGGTTTGATGACTTTTTGCGCTTCCTGGTTCCAGTCTCCCTGTTTAATGGTTTTTGATCCGTTTTTATCAACGAATTCATAAGTTCCTTTTATCCTTGCAATAGTTTTGGTGTATCGCTTTTTTTGGTAAATAATTTTTGCCATTAATGGGAGCCTGTTTTCACTATCACGTTTTGCACCGGTATTAAGGTAAAAAATTATATTTGGCATAATATTGTGAGTTTGGTTCTGCAAATATAATTATTTTTCTGTATTCTTTTTGTATCCTTTTTAGGAATAAAGAGGGAAAAATTAAAGAAAAAAAAGAATAAAAATACTATTTAATGTATTGTTAATCAGTAAATAAAAGTAAATTGAGGAAAGAAATGAAAAGAGGGGTTTATTTAATCATAAAATCAAACATTGCCTTATACACTAAGGCTTTCAGCGTTTTCTGTAACCTTTGTGTATCCTTTCTTGTATTCTATAGAAATTTTCAAAATAATTTTTGAAAGATAGTAATAATTTCCAAAATCGTAATTAGAATCATTCTAAATAAGAAATATTTTGACATAAGTAATTATTTAATTGTCTGAATACAAGTATTTTAAGTAAAAATATGGTCAGAATTGCTGACAAAGTTAAAATATAAACCCCGCATCGCCCTGAGTACACTCCGTAAATACCAAAAACGCTGAAAGCGCTATATGCTGCGGGGCTTCTGGCGATTTATCTACATAAAATCGCTTCATTATGTTAAATACCTGAAATAGGATGAGAAATAGAGAAAATACTGGCTAAAAAAGGAGTGCCAGATGTGTTTTTTAGCAAATGGAAGTAAAAAAATGCCGGAACCCCGGCATTTTTAAAAGGCAGTGGTTATAATTCTGGCGAACGCTGTTTTAATCTTAAAAAGTTTCCATCTTCTACGATTATCCTGAATAAAGCGGCATAATGTTTCGGCTTTAATCTTTTAGTGTCTTTCAGGATGTGATTAAAATGTGAAGAAGAAATACCGGCAAGACGGTACAAATCTTTCCTTGGCATATTGCTCAGCTTTATGATGTCTGGCAATGAGCGTTGTATTTCGCGCCACTGTTCAGCTTCTTTGTAAAGACTTCCTAATTTGTTCATATCTATTTGTTTAAATTAATTTTTTATTGGCTGCTTACATTGGTGATGTACTTTCTTATAAACTCAGAGATGGATGTGTTTAGAGTTGCACACAATCGGATTAAATCCTCTTTTTCTTTCGGTGTAACTCTTAACGAAATTGTTTCAGTGTATTTGGGTGGCTTCCTTGACATAGTTATAAACTTATCCTTTTATAAAAAAACAGAAAATAATGAAACATGATCGGGACAGCTACTGTTTAATTTCATCTTCTACTTCCTGAAATTTATAATTTGCTCTAATCAAATCGATAAACCCGGTGTTGTCGTATTCAAACATTCTGGGATCAGGCTTGAGAAGTAACGTTCTGTGCCGGGCTTCACCATAATCAGATTTCAGTTCTCCGAATGTTTTTTTTCCGGCTTCAGCTATAAAATATCCGTTAAAAAAAATCGGTAAATCACGAGGCAAAATATTACCCCCTATTTCGTTTATCGAATTGAATATTTCGCACAATTGTTCAACTTTATCCAAAACAACATTTTCATAAATATCCTGAGTGTAAAATGTGTTTTTGTTTTTAATTTCCTGCCAAAGCTCATCAGGGAAAATATATTTCCCGTTCTGGTGGATACGCTGAATTGATTTAAGAAATGTTTGCATAAATCCTTTTTGCTGCATTATCATCCGCAAACTTACAATCGAATCTTCTAAACTTTCGTAATCTGGAAAAATAGTTTCGGAAATGAGCTGGCTGAGCTTGTATTCACCTGCCAAAGCAGCCTTTGCGCGTTCATTTTTTCGCGTAAGAACATAGTGCGATTTGATCGTGAACGCCACGTTTCGCGCGGTTAAAATCTCATGTGCTTTTTCCGGGTTCAACTTCATGCCAAAATACTCTTGCCAGCTTTGCGCAATTGCATTGATTTCTTTTATGGCAAACTCAAACTTTTCAGTTTCGGCAATGAAGTTAACTTCATCCGTGCCGATTAATCGTTTTTCAAATTGTGTTTTCATTTCAAACTGTATTAAATTAAAAATAAAGTCATTAACCAAGGAGAAAATACTTTAGACAAAAACGTCTAAATCTTTTACATTTTTCCCGAAATATTTACGAGATAACTGATTTGCATATTCAAGACCGCAAAAACCTCTGAAATTGGTTTTTTTGCCATCCTGTGGAGACTGGATAATAACATCAATGCCAACTAAGCCAAACTCTGTTATACTGATGCGAACAATTGTAATGTTCGGGTTTTCAAATAAATCTTTAATATAAATCATTTTTAAATTCTTAATAATGTACTAATCCGTCTGAGCAATCATAAACATATAAATATCTTGCGTTAGTTGTTTCGTGCAGTTCTCTTGCCTGTTGTTCAGCCATTTTTCCGGCATCTTTGGGATTGGTGGCAAAAACTGAAAAATCTTTATTCCATCGCCTTTTTCCGCTGATGATTTTTACCCTCACAGTAAATTTCCGGGGCTGGTTCAAATACCTGCTGTCTGCAATCATTTGTTTTCTAAAATCAAATGCTTTACGTGCCATTTTCTTTAATTATTTTCTTTAAAGCAAATGTAATACACATAAAAACGAAACGAAAGGACAAAACATTTAAGATAAAAAAGTCCCGGTTTTAGCCTGATCCGGGAACAGGATTAACTCACTCAATTTCAAGTGCAAAAAATTCATCTTTACACAGTTCATCTGGTTCATGGTTATTGATGGATAGCCAGCGCGCCGCTTCCTCTTTTGTAATTTCCGTGTAAGTATCCATCACTCCCTGGTAGTTACTCCATGTTCCCAAAATAAAGCGGTTTCCCGCTGTTTTGTAAAGTTTTTCGTGTTGCCATTGTGATCCGGTTGCCAGGCTTATCCAGTTATTACCGTCCCATTCGCTGGCTTCATTGAAAACTACAGTTTTGTTCAAATCGAACCAACGCCCCGTGCCATCAGTCAGGGCAGTTCTGTTTACTTTTTCCTTTTCCATGATATTAAATTTTGAAGTTATTAAATAACAGTCCCGGTCATATTTGTACCGGAACACGTTTTTTGTTTGTTCGATCAATACCTGAATGCTCTCAGCTCAGTTACTTTCTTTCCAAACCGTTCTTGTGAGAGCCGGTTTGCATACTCCAGGCTGCACCATTTTGAAAAATGGTTCCTGGCATCAGGGATATGAAAGCGGGTTCTTGCATCAATCCGCACCTGATTGTTTTTACCTTGTAAAATGTTCGTAATAATGATGTTACGATTTTCAAAAACTTCTTTTATTGATTTCATCTTTATTGTATTTAAAAATTTACGTTAATATCTGCCCGGATAACTTTGGCTGATTTATAAGCCATCGATAAAGTTTAATAGCCGTGGCGCCTGAAGTTATTCCACATTTTAGCGATTGCCTGTTCTGCTCCATCTGCATAAATAATTTCAGTGCCTGAATAGGTCCCGTAATGATACGCTATAGTATATCTGTTCATTTTATTGGTGATTTGGATTAAGCTCAATTCTTTTGGGGAAATACCTGTTTATCAAATCTAAGCGGTTCCACTTTTTAAAATATTGCAGCGCCTTATTCCCGGTTAATGGAATAATGGTTTCACTTTCAACTTTCAGTTTTTTGTCAACTTCTGCATGTTCTGTTTTTGCCCCGGCATACTGGTACATAAACCAGCGGCCACATTTTGTGCGGTAAATAGCGCGGTAAATACAGCGGGAATCATTGGGTTTTATTCCATTGCTCCATTCAGCAACTTTAAAATCTTTACCCGTATTATAAATTTTCCCTTTTATCTTCCTTTTCATATATATTAACTTTATTGCAGGCACAACATGCCTATAGGTGGATTATAGGTTACTATTCCATTACCTTTGTTTTCTGCCATTTCCCGGATTGATTTGTACTTTTCGGGAAAATACTCCTTAATCATATCCGGGCGCCCCCATTCTATAAGGAAGCGAACCGCTTCATTTTCTGTCAGCGGAATAATGGTTTCATTTTCAATTTTCATTTTCGTGTTTTTGTAAAAAACAGCAAACTCCGTTTCAGCGCCGGCGCACTGATACATGAAACAGTCCCCTCTTTTTGTTTTGTATAGTACCCGGTAAATGTTTTTTGGATCATTCGGCATGGTGTCATTATCCCAGTAAGCGATTTCATGCGCATTGCCGGTGTAGTAAACTTTTCCGTTAATTCTTTTTCTCATTGTGCTGTGGATTAAGTTTTTGGGTTGCTAATTCCATAGTGTGGAAATCAGTATGTTGTAATTTCATAAAATCGTCAACAGTAAATTTTTGTTTGATTAAAAAATCAGAACAGTTCCTAATGATATGCCTTTTGGCTCTCTCGTTCACTCTGTTTTTTTCAATCTGATAATTCTTTTCCCTTTCCGTATATTTATCAATATCAACAGAAAAATCACTCCACCATTTATCCCAATATTTGATATGGTTATGCCTGGTATGTGTTACCATGTTGGCAAGCCAGATTATTTTGTTTGCTCTGAAAACTGTTCTGAAATATGAAATCTCACGAAAAATATTATTACAGATAGGACAATAAAAATTATTATTATAGAGCAAAATTTCCCCCGCAATTAATTCTCTGAATAATTTTTTATGCTTTTCCCTCTTTCTTTTTTTCCTTTCCTTATTCCTGATGTTATTATAAGATTTAGGAAAGAATTTTTTAATCAAATCCATTCTTTCAGAATCTTTAAAATATGGCAATATTTCATTTTTGGTAAGAATATCAATACTTTCAGTTCCCACAGATTTGTTTTGCTGAATCTCAGAAAGCTTTGTTAATGAGCCTGCATGAATGTATAAAAACCAACGCTCGGAGGGAGTTAAATAAATAGCCCAGCAAATATGCCTTTCATCTGATAATGGAAAACCATTGTCCAGGGAAATAATTATACGCGAATTGCTTGTGTCATAAATTCTTTTTCCTACAATTTTTCTCATTATGTCTATTTTTAAGGGTTATATCATTAAATCAAACTCTTATATTTATACCTGCATCGCGGGCAGCTGCAAAAAATGTTTTAATGCCGGAACTGCCGGGGCGACAATGTTTTAGGCACCGGCTGAACTGTTCATCACATTTGCCGGGATCATATCCCGGATAAAAGCGGCTGATCCGGTGGAAGTAACCGCGGCCGGCTTCACCATATTCTGCAGCAAAGGCAAAACCTAATTTAAGCCAGTCGGCATAGCTGCAGGTTAAATCTATCTGGCTGTTCTCAATGCGCCGCAGGATAACTTCAACATGGTATTGCTGTTTTGTCATGTTTGGCGGCATCGGGTTTTGAGCCGGTGCGGGTTTTTTGTGGTTTAACCAGTTGCCGGGATTAAACCTTTTACGGTGTGTCAGGTAAATTTCACCGGGCCAGTGCATGATCATCCGTCCGTGCCGCGGATTCAGATAAGCTTCAAAATCATGGCAAATGAAACAGACCCGGGCAACATCTCTGCCCGATTTATCCACTTCAATTTTATAGGTTTCCAAAATGTAATTGCGGATAGCATCAAACCAGTTCCCATGGGAAAACTCATCTGTGGGATTGATGGAAACAACCCACTTTAACCCGTTACCGTTTGGAGAAATAAAAAGCAGCTCTGTTTCTAAAAACGGGTCCTTTAATAGCCTGATTTTCATTTTTTCCGGTTCGGGCACATTATCAAAATCCAGAACCAATAAACCGGAATGGCTGAGCAGGCTTTCTTCTTTGCGCTGCAGGAATATGCCGGAAAAGGTGGCAAACGGAAAACGCCGGGATTTATATTGCCGGTTATCCGCGGGGGTGTTTATGCTTCTTAATTCCATGGTGGATTTTTCAAGCCAGTGCCCGGTAAGCAATTCATAAATCTGAGCTAAGGTAACATCCCGGTAGGGTGTTATATTATTTATCGGGGGCTTATAGAAACTGAACATTTGTTCACTATTTGCAGTTAAATCCATGACTAAAATTTTTTCTGTGAGAATATATGTGTCCGGGGGTGTAAACATTGTAAACATTGTAAACAATTTTGTGTAATATGCTGATATGTAGCCTGTTGTGCGGTTTATGCAAAGTAAACCGGAAAGAGGGGGGAAAGGGAGGTAACATACTGATTATCTGATTGTAATATACAAAAATCGAATGTTTACAATGTTTACTTTTTATTTTTATGTTAAGTATGACCAATGTAAACATTGTAAACCGAAAGTAAACCGTTTTTTTCCTGTTATGTATTGATATATAATATTTTAATATTTTCATGTTTACAATGTTTACAATGTTTACATATTTAATTCAACTCCATTTATTAAAAGTTCGTTTTCTTTTTTAATTAGTATAAATTGGTAGCATGTCCAGAAATATCGATCATAGTATGCGTCTCCTTTTCTTTTTTGATTGTTCGGGATGAAATGTTTGTAACTTTTGGATGTGAGGAGCATTTTCAAACTATTTAGGTCTAAAGTTCTCAGATTACTGTTTTTGCAAAACTTGACGTATTCCTGGTAAATAGCCTGCAATTTAATTTGGAGTATAGCTCCCTCATTTGTTTCCTGTTTCAGGTTGTAATGTGCTGTTTTTCGATTATTTGACAAATCACTCTCATAAAAAAACGGCTTTAATGTTTCATTTTTTATGCCGTTTGCAAATGCCATCCAAAAAATGGTGATTTCATCGGTTTGTTTTAGTAGCTTATTTTGCTCGATTGCATTTTCAATTAGCATTGTTTTTAATTCATCAAAAGTGAATGGGAATTTCAGTTTTTCGGCGAATAGCTTACCCGGTATCAACATTAATGCTACATGTTTTAAGGTACGTTCCGAAAAATCAAATTCCTTGTTTTCTTTCAGTTCATCTATCATTTTATTAAAAGTTTTTTTGAAATGTTTTTGGAAAAAAGCCCTGTTTTTGATGATTTCTATAAATACTTGTCCGAATCCCTTTTCGTGGTTTAGTTCCAATTCCCGGAATGCTTCAGTTTGAAAATCCGAAAACTTATTATTTTCAAAAATTAGAAGTACCATCCGCGATAGCACGGATGTTTTTTGCGTCGGATTTTCGTTGCCATCAAGGATAAGGGCAGACTTTACTGCAGCAACACGTGTCCGGTTATCGTTTGTTTTTATACCTGTGGCTCTGCCCGACCCATCATAAGCGGTTAAAAGTAAATCCTGATTGCTCAGGTCGGTGTCAGATGTGTATTCTTTGAGATAGAATATACTGTTGTTACGGCTGGCAATGGTGCGGGAAAGCCCTACCTGTGTGGCGTTATTTAAGGGGGTGCCTATGTAGTCATTGCCGAAAATACGCAGCAGGTTCTCAACCATGGTAGTTTTCCCGGTGCCATAAGCGCCAAAAAGAAACAAAAAAGGGAAAAAACCCACCTGATCAAAAACAATATCCCAGAAAATGGACAATATAAGAAACTGAATTGCGATTGCCCCGTTCGATTCAAAGGCAGCATAGTAAAGTTTTGCCCAGTTTTCAAAATCCAATTCCCCATCCTTGAAAATAAATTTTCGGTCCGTTTCGAAATTCTCATCGTTCCGGTTTGCAAGACCGAATGCCGGTAGGTAGTATTTTCCATTTTCACCTGTATCAGCAATCCCCAGATCATTAGCACTAAAAACCTCCCCTTTGGTTGTTATGATTGCGTTTGAAAAAGCATATATCTGATATTCCCGGTTCCATCCCAACGTATTAATATATATCGCTTCGGCTTCTTCGTCCATCCACCGCGCGAAAATCTTTTTTAGTTCATAAGAATTTCCTAAAAATGTGCACTGCTTACTTTTAAGAATTGTTTCAAAAGTTGATAGGTTCATTTCTGAACTTTTCACTTCAATTAAATGCGTTTCCCCGGTATTTCGCTGAAGTTTGATAATGCGGCTGCTGTCGTTGGTACCATTCACCAAATGAAATAGGCTTTTCCCCACAAAGTTGGAAATTTGGGTGTCAAATGAGTTTTTGCCCTTAATTTCTTTGATGTAGTATTTGCCACCGTATATATAGAACCCGAAAGTCTCCATATCTTCCTTCGGTTTCGCGCTGTCCGGGATTTTGGAAAGCAGAAGCTTCTCTTTCATTTTTTTGTCAGGTTATTTATAGTTTGAAAAATGGCGTAGCGGAAAAAATTGGAAATTGTGATTGAATTTTTTTCACAAAAATCGGTAATCAGTTCCCGTTCTAAGTCAGTGAACCGCACTCCGATTTGAGATGTTTTTTTTCTGAGTTCATCGAAAGAGACTCTCTCGAAATTGCTCAGTTTTTCTTTTTCAGAAATTGTTTTCATTTTTTTATGTTTTAATAAATATTTTTCAAAAATCTAAATTTTCGCTTAGCAATAAAAGGACAAAAAAAAGAGTACTCTATTCACCCTTCAGGATAACTTCTTCTCAATGAGTTCCAGTGTTTTAGCTTCATTTTCTTGTAAACCTTCAAAATCTTCACGGGTGATGTTGTGAAACTTTAAAAACCCGGTGCATTTGCGTACAATTTGCCTTTTTGCCCGTTCGTTCACTAATCTCTTTTCTGTTTCATAGTCTCCAAACCAGCCATACCGGTAATGGTGTCCGCTGTATCTGTCCCAGCATCGGTTCCATGATACTATGTGTGTGTGCCGGTAGTGTGTTACCATATTAGCGATCCATAGTGTTTTGGTTTTTTCAATTACAGATTTCAAATAATCAGATTCCGGGAAATAGCGCTGACACATGGGGCAAAAAACCGTATTTCCCTGAAAAAGCGGCTGCATGGTAGGTGCAGCCGCGGGGGGTGTGTTTGTTGGTTTCATGTTTTTTGTCCCTTTTTCAGTTCGTCCACAGTCCGGGATAACTCACTGTTTTTTTCAATGAGCTCTACAATCATTCTCTTGTTTTCCCGGTGTGTTTTTTCGCTTTCCATGAGCCTTTCAAGTAGATCATCGTCAATGCTATCTTCACTTGGCGAAAACTTAAAGTCAATGAAATTTAGAAAAAGATCGGCGAAATGTGTCTCCAAGCGATCAAACAATTTGACATAAAAAACCAGTTCGCTGGGATAGTTCCCGGGTGAATCACCCTTGGCGAACCAGTTGAGATAAGTTTCCTTGAAATCCATCACCTGAAGCAGAAAGGTGTGAATCTCGTCATGAGACGCTTCAAACCGAATTTCTTTTCTAATTTTTTCATTCTTTTGTTCCATGATTTTTAAATTTTAAATTATTAATATTCAGGCTATTGCCTTTTTTTTCATCTGCATCGCGGGGTGTGTTGGCTTCATGTTTTTTAATTTGCTTCATTTATTACTTCTTTCCCCTTGGGGTCGAAGTACTCCGGCAGTGCATACGGCAAAATATCTTTGCCTTTCAGGATCAAGGAGCTGATACTTGACAGAAAAATAAGGATGGTCATCAGTTCGTTCAAATCTTCTGATTCATGTCCTAATTTAAAAACTACCTCACTGATTTCCTGATAAATGATTAAAAAATCTTCTGCTGAGTAGTCCATTATTTCTCTAATCCAGTCTCTCAGCTCTTCTTTTTTCTTTTTGCAAATAACTTCTGGTAATTCCATGATTTTTAAATTTTAAATTATTAATATTTAGGCTATTGCCTTTCTTTCTCGTCTGCATCACGGCGAAGTGCAGCAATAATTTCTTCCCGGAAATAGTGCTTGCGTCTGCCAACGTTATATTCCTTGAACTTGCCTTGCTTTACCATTTTTCGAAACGTGGGGGTGGTTACCCCTACCAGCTTAGCGGCTTCAACTTGTGTGATTTTGTCAAAAACTTCGGGCTCCTGTGAGCGGTTCGCGCTCATCTCTTCACGAATTACTTTTCGCAATTGAGACTCTGTCAATACAATGAAGGGGGTGTTCATAGTGGTAGATTTAAATTAATTCGTACATTTCTTTCAGCGCATGGCGCATCAGGTCGGTAAACTTTACTTTCTTTTCACGACAGAAGCTCAGTATTTGCTCATGTTCGGTGGGAGTTACCGGTAGAGTAAGATACCGGTTTCGCTTTTCTTGCTTTGGTATTTGAATGTTTTTCATTGTAATATATTTAAACATTAATTTTATTATTTCAGCACAAATATATTTTATATAAACAATATGTCCAAATATTAAGCATAAAAGTTATTAACTTTTTTATTTAATGTTTAATATATAATATTAATTAATATCTTTTCTACATTTGCAGTATGAAAATTGAACATGAAAAAATAAAAAAACTACGAAATCAAA
>JBAZDD010000029.1:0-15124 GCA_041654635.1 Candidatus Muiribacteriota bacterium | reverse complement strand
GCTTTAAACATTCTGTCAGAAATTATCGGGGAAGTATATACAGATGATATACTGGATAAAATTTTTTCAACATTCTGTATCGGGAAGTGATTTAAAAGCGCGAATGAAACGCGTACAAAGTCGCGAATGAAACGCGAGTAAAACGCGTACAAAGTCGCGAATGAAACGCGAGTAAAACGCGATTGAAACCGAGTGAATGAATTTGATTGTTGTATTTATTTTTTGATGGTGATAATATAAAAAAAACAAAAACAAATGCGGAGGAAATAATATGTCATCCGGTATAGCGAAATTAAAAGAAATTAAAGATAAAATTAAACTGGGAGGCGGTGCTGACAGAATTGAAAAACAGCATGCTTCAGGAAAACTTACAGCCCGTGAACGAATAAATCTTCTTCTTGATACAGGTTCTTTTAACGAAACAGATTCTTTTGTTACTCACAGATGTCACGAATTTGGTCTTGAAAAGAAAAAACCTCTTGGTGATGGAGTAGTAACAGGATATGGTACTATAAGTGGAAGACTGGTATATGTATTTGCTCAGGATTTTACCGTTGTTGGTGGAGCAGTTGGAGAAATGCATGCTCTCAAAATATGTAAACTCATGGATATGGCAGCAAAAAATGGAGCACCAGTTATCGGATTAAATGATTCAGGTGGAGCAAAAATTCAGGAAGGTGTGATGAGTCTTTCTGGTTATGGAGATATATTTTTCAGAAACACCAGGTATTCAGGAGTTGTTCCTCAAATAGCTGCAATAATGGGACCTTGTGCTGGTGGAGCGGTTTATTCTCCTGGGATAATGGATTTTATTTTCATGGTTGAGCATACATCAAATATGTTTATTACCGGACCAGATGTAATAAAAACAGTTACCAATGAAGAAATTACAAAAGAAGAGCTCGGTGGCGCTCAAACTCATATGGAAGTTTCTGGTGTATGTCATTTTACCAGTCCTTCAGATGAAGAATGTATTGAAAAAATAAGAAAACTACTTTCGTTTTTACCTTCGAATAATCTTGAAAACCCTCCATTTGTTGATGGGGGAGATGATCCTAACCGTATAGAAGAAGCATTGAATACAATAGTTCCAGAAAATCCAAACAAACCATATTCAATGAAAAATCTTATTAAACTTATTGTTGATAACGAAGATTTTTTTGAAGTTCAGGATAAAAATTCAGAAAATATTATTATTGGATTTGCCCGACTGGGTGGAAGAACAGTTGGTATCGTAGCAAATAATCCTCAGGTTCTTGCTGGAACACTTGATGTGGCGGCAAGCATGAAAGGTGCAAGATTTATTAGATTCTGTGACAGTTTTAACATTCCACTGATAACATTTGTTGATACACCGGGATTTCTTCCTGGAAAAGATCAGGAATATGCAGGAATAATTAAACATGGAGCAAAAATGCTTTATGCATATAGTGAAGCAACTGTTCCAAAACTTACAGTAGTTACAAGAAAAGCTTATGGTGGTGCTTATATTGTAATGTGTTCCAAACATCTTGGTGGTGATTTTAACCTGGCGTGGCCTTCAGCAGAAATCGCTGTTATGGGACCTCAGGGAGCTATAAATATAATTTTCAGAAAAGAAATGGCTGAAGCTGCCGACCCTGAAGCAAAAAAACAGGAGCTCATAGAAGATTACAAAAATAAATTCGCAAATCCATATCTTCCAGCTTCACTGGGATATATTGATGATATTATAGTGCCATCAGAAACACGCTGGAAACTTATTTCAATGCTTGATTCACTGATAGCAAAAAAAGAAGAACTGCCTGCAAAAAAACATGGAAATATTCCTTTATAGAGAGGTGCCGTAATCGGTAATGAGTGATGAGTAATCCGGGAAAGCTTAGAAACGATGAGTGAAACGGGGATAAATCAAAAGCAGAGCAAAACGCGTTAAAACAGGGGGAAGTAAATGTATAAAAAAATACTGATTGCAAATAGAGGTAATATTGCAACTAATATTATCAGAGCCTGCAAAGAAATGGGTATTGAAACAGTAGGGGTTTTTACTGATATTGATAAAAAATCTATTCATACAAGATATGCAGATAAAGCATATTTTCTTGGAAGAGCTCAGTATGGAGAAGATTACAATAGAATTGACAAAATAATTGAAATTGCACAGAAAGAAAAGGTAGAAGCAATTCATCCCGGCTTTGGATTTCTTGCTCAGAATTTAGATTTTATTAGACAGTGTGAAGAACTTAAAATTGATATTATTGGTGAAAGTTTTGATGATATGAAACTGTTTACTGATAAAGTAAAGGTAAAAAGCATAGCACAGAATATAAAAATTCCTGTAATTGAAGGAAAAGTTATTAATAATATTGAAGATATTAAGAAATTAAGATTTCCAGTTCTGTTTAAACCTTGTTCAGGATATGCAGGTCGTGGTATTCGTTACGTTGAAAATTACGAAGAAGGGGTTAAAAAATTTGAGATAGCATCAAAAGAAGCTGGATATTTATTCAATAATCCAGAAATCTATGCAGAAGAATATATTGATAATACTTATCTTCTTGAAGTCTGTGCTGTTGGAAACGGAAAAAATATTGTGTGTCTTCCTGTAACTGACTCATCACTCAGAAGGAAATTTCAGAAAGTTGTTTCTGAAAGTCCGGCAGAATATATTGATATAAAAATAAGAAAAAAAGTAATGGATTATGCAAGAAAACTTGCAGCTGAACTTAAAATAAAAAATATTGGAAATTTTGAATTTCTTGTATCAAAAAAAGATATATATTTTCTTGAATTTAATCCAAGACTTCCGCTTGCTTATGGTGTAAGTGAAATGCTTACGGGTTTTAATCTTATCAAAGAACAGATATCAGTAAAAAAAGAAGGAAAAATAACTGTTGAAGAAACAGCTTTAGAAAAAATAAACTCTAATGTTTTTGAATGCAGAATAAATGCTGAAAACTATTTTGAAAAATTTTCCCCATGCTCTGGAAGAATTTCCAAACTGATAATTCCAGGAGGAAAAGATGTCAGAGTAGAGTTTGATTATTTTAATGATGATGAAGTAAGCTCACATTATGATTCTCAAATTGCGCGAATTATTGTAAAAACAGCAAAGAGAGCAGAAATGGTTAATAAAATACGCTGGGTTTTAGCGCAAACCAAAATTTCCGGAATTTTTACAACATTACCTTTTCTTGAAAATGTTGTTAATACCAAACTGTTTTCTGAAGGAAAAATTGTATCTGATTTTATAACTCATGTTATGAGAGAAAGAAGATTTAAAAAAGTAAGAGAAAAAGAATACGCTGCAGCAATTGTCGGTGCACTTGCTTTTCATACTGAAAATGAAAAAAGAAAAATTATTCCTCGAATCAATTCCTCCAAGAGAGATTTTTCACCATGGAATCTGATTGGAAGAACTAAAATTATTAAAAAATGGGAGTAGAACATGAAATATAAATTACTGATTGATGGGAAAGATAAATTCAAGTTAGAACATGAAGATAATATCAATGTTGAATATGTTAATAACATTTCAGTTGATGGTAAAGAACATGTTGTTGAGTTTGTTAATTTTAATTCAAAAGGCGAAATCGAAAGTCTTTTTATTGATAATACTTTTTATGATGTTGAAGTGGAAAAAGGAAGTGATGGACTTCCTGAAAATATAATTTTAAATGGTCAGAAATACCCGATTGAATTCTTAAGAGTTGGTCATGACAGATTTCTTGTAAAACAGGATAAGAAAGAAAAATCTGGTAAAATAGTTGCGCTCATTCCAGGGAAAGTTATAAATATAGCGGTAAAACCAGGTGATGAAGTTAAAGAAGGCGATATTGTTCTGATTCTTGAAGCTATGAAAATGGAAAATGAAATAATTGCCCCGAAAGATGGTGTTGTAAGACGTATTGAAGTCAGTGAAGGGCAGAATGTTGAAAAAAATCAGCCTATGATAGTAATTGATTAAATTATGCATAAACCTCTTGCAGAAATACTAAGACCTACTGAACTTGAAAATTTTTTAGGACAGAAACATCTGCTTGAAGAAAATGCAACTTTATATGAAATATTCCATTCTGAAAAACCAGTTTCTTTAATTTTATGGGGACCACCGGGTTGTGGAAAAACCACTCTTGCCAATATAATAGTTCATCATTTCAATTTAGATTATGAAAAAATATCAGCAACAACGTCAGGAATTGCTGATGTTAAAAAAGTAATAGAAAAAGCCAAATTAAATTTTGAAAAAACATCAAAACCAACGCTTCTTTTCATAGATGAAATTCACAGATTTAATAAATTACAACAGGATGCATTTCTTGCTCATGTTGAAAATGGAACACTTATTCTTATTGGGGCTACAACTGAAAACCCATCTTTTTCTGTAAATAATGCTTTAATATCAAGAGTGAGAATACTTAAATTTGAAAATTTAAGTTCTGAAGATATTGAAAAACTAATATTAAAAACCTCGCAGAAGTTTGGAATTACCATAGGTAAAAATGTATCAAAAATAATATCAGAATACTCCGGTGGTGATGCAAGAAAAGCCTTGAATACTCTGGAAATTTTTCTTAACACAGGAAAAGACAGAATTGAAGAAGCTGAACTTGTAAAAATTCTTAAAGGTGAAGTAAATACAAGTTATGATAAAACAGGTGATTATCATTATGATTTAATTTCTGCTTTCCATAAATCTCTCAGAGGTTCAGATCCAGATGCAGCCTGTTATTGGATGTTTCGCATGCTAGATGGTGGGGAAGATCCTCTATATATCGTAAGGCGAATGGTAAGATTTGCAAGTGAAGATATCGGACTTGCTGATCCTCATGCTCTTACCCTGGCAGTATCAACACTTGATACTGTAAAATTTCTTGGTATGCCTGAAGCAGATAATGCCATGACAGTGCTGGCAGTTTATCTTGCGCTAGCTCCAAAAAGTAATTCAGCATATATTATGACAAAAAAAGTAAAAGATATTGTAAAAAAATATGATAAATGCAAAGTCCCCCTTCATTTAAGAAATGCACCAACAAATCTAATGAAAGAAATTGGATATGGAAAAGAATATAAATATCCGCATGATTATAAAGACGGCTTTATACCTCAGCAGTATATGCCGGATGAACTTAATGGAAAATCATGGTATGAGCCAAAAGAACGAGGTAAAGAAAAAAAGTTGAAAGAAATATATCAGTGGATATTAAATAAGAAACGCGGATGAAACGCAGAAGAAACGCGGATGAATCTGAAACCTATTATTAATAATTGACTGGTATGTTTAAAATATGATATAATTATTATATATAGTGTTCAAAGGAGTGACAGAATTTAACAGGGAGGTGGTTTGAAATGACAGGACCTAATTCAATTTCAGGGTTTGGCACAAGTATTTCCCACCTGAATCAGAGAAACAGTCGTCTAAATAAACTTGATGAACAGTTATCCTCTGGTTCGAAAATTCCAAAATTTTCTTATGATGCAGCAGGTGGTGCAATATCTCAGAAACTGAGAGCGCTTTTTTCACAGTATGAAGTGGAAATAAATAATGAAGCGGATTCCTACAATCGACTTGCAACAAAAGAAGGTGCTTACGAAGCCATGGGTGATAATCTTCAGAGAATCAGAGAGCTTCAGGTTGCTTATCGTAATGATACTTTGACTGATGGTGACAGAAAAGGAATTCAGCTTGAAATAGATTTACTTTCACAGAATATAAAAAATATTTCCGAGCAGGCTGAGTTTAATACAAAAAAAGTTGTAGAACCTGGTGAAGAGCTCAAAAATATTATTGATAATGGTATAGCGGCTGGTGGTGATTTTGTTGATAAAGCTCTTCGGGAAGTTTCTTCCGAGCGAAGTCAGACTGGTGCGGAAATGAATAATATTGAAAAAGCAATAAATGGTAAAATGATAGCTTTTGAAAATACAGTAGCTTCTTATTCAACAATTTCTGATATGGATTTTGCCAAAGGTATAATGGAAAAAGCAAATCTTGAAGTTATGCAGCAGGCTGGAACTGCTGTGTTAAAACAGATGTTTAATATTTCAAAATCAGGAGTGCTGAAGTTGCTGGAATAGGAGATTATTTTGTTTAAAGCAATAGCTCTTGATATGGATGGTACAACACTTGACTCAGATTTTAATTTACCGGAAAAAAATATTGTAAGTATAAAAAAACTCCAGAAAGCTGGAATAAAGGTAATAATTGCAACAGGCAGAATTTTTGAAGCAGCTTATCCTTTTTATAAAAAGCTGAAGCTTGATACACCGCTTATCTGTTATAATGGTGCAAAAATTTATGATAAATCTGGTAACTGTATTTACAGTATGGATTTGTCAAAACATGAAGTAAAAAAAATAATTTCAGCAGGTGATTTTAAAAATAACGGAGCTGTAATTTTATTTTTCTGTGATGATAAAGTTATAGCTCCTTTTTATGATGAAAATGTAAGAGAATATGAAGAGAGAACCCGTACAAAAGCTGTAATTATTCCAGATATTGCTGAAAATCCTCCCGATGTTGCCAAAATTATTTTTTCTTCTTTAAATTATGATTTTCTTGATTCTGTTGCCGAAAAACTTCGTAAAACTCTTGGTGACAGGGTTTATATAACTAATTCAATGAAAAGATACATAGAATTTTTAAACAAAAATATTTCAAAAGGAAAAGCAATTGAATTTGTGAGTAAAAAAATTGGAATACCTCTTGAACAATTTGTTGTTATAGGAGATAATAATAATGATTTAAAAATGTTTTTACCACAGGTTTTTAAAGTTGCTGTAAAAAATGGAACTGAGGAATTGAAAAAACAGGCTGATATGATAACATTAACTAATGATGAATCAGGTGTAAGTTATGCTGTTGAGAAAATATTTTTTTCAGGAAGTAATTAATGACAATAGAGAAAAATGGTATTGAAAAGATTCTCGAAAGTGCTTTTGATGAAATGAACAAAAGATACAGAGATATGCTCGATTTAAGCTATAAACTGAAAGACAAGAAAGATAATTTTGACGAACTTATGTATATTATAGATCTTCGTGGTGAAATAATTGAACAGATTAATCAAATTCAGCAGACTATAAATCCAGTATGGGAAATATTAAAAGAAAAATCAGATGTTGAAATTAAAGATATTTTTGAAAAAAATATTAAAATTAAGAACTTACGAGAAAATATAAAAGATATTATTCTTGGAATAAAAATTATTGATGATGAAATATCTTCATGGATGAAAAACGCTCAGAACAATCTTAAAGATGAACTAAATAAAATCAGAAAATCAAAGGAAGTTAATTCAAAGTATTCCCCGTTTGATAAAACCAAGGGCGGAAAACTCATTGATGATAGAAAATAAATGGATTCAAAAAAATTTTTTGTTTTATACTTTTTGTTAATAACAGCACTTCTTTCCTCTTTTTTAAACAGCTATATTGACAAAGGAGATGGGGGAGAGTTTATTCTTACCGGAAGATTTTTAGGAAATGCTCATCCTTCGGGGTATCCACTTTATAATATAATAACCAGACTTTTTCATTTCCTTCCCGGAAGTATCCCCAACAAAATTAGTTTTGCTTCTGTAATTTTTTCTGCATTTACAGCTTTTGGAATTTTTTTAATAATTATGCACGTTCTTGAAAATTTTCATTTTGCATTTTTAAGTGGTATTACTTATGTATTTGGAAAAACAATTTTTGAAACCTCAACAACACAGGAAGCTTACTCGCTTTTTCTTCTTTTTCTGACTTATTCTCTTTATTTCTGTTTAAAGTATATTTCTAATAAAGAATTAAAATACTTGAATCTTTGTTTTTTTTCAGCAGGACTGCTTACATCTGTTCATATTACAGGTGTTTTTTATTTTCTGATTTTATTTATTTGTTTAATTGATTTAAAGAAATACCGTCAATTTATTTTTCCGACATTCTTTTTTTTATTACCTCTTTCAATTTATTTTGTAATGTTTTTAAGAAATAATGCTTTTTTTTCATGGGGGGATATTAATTCTTTTAAAAATATTTTTGAACATATTTCCGGGGCTGAAAGAAAGGTAGAAGCAAGATTTTTCAGAATGAGCATGACTGAGTATTTTTATCAGTTAACAGTTTTTATTAAACATATTATGACTGAATATAATTTTTTATGGGTTTTTTCCATACCAGGAATATTTTTTATTTTTAAATATGAAAAAAAATATTTTTATCCGGTTGCAGGGATTTTTATTTTCTGTATGATTTTTTATACTTCTGTTGCAAGAAACCTTGCAGAAAAAGGTCATTTTTTTCTAGCTTGTTTTTTTTCTCTATTTATTTTTTCTTGGTTTGGAATATTTTTCCTTCATAAATATCTTTTTAAAGATAAAAAACCTTATTATCTTTTAATTTTTCCTGTTTTTCTTTTTTTTGTAAATCAGCCTGATTACAGAGAGCTTTCTCTGATTAATACTTATTGTGATAATATAACTTCTACAGTAGCCCCATATAAACAGGGTGTGTTATTTATTCAGTCAGATGAAGTAACTTTCAATATGTGGATAAGACAGAAAGTTTATGGTCAGCTTCAAAATTTTAAACTCATTAACAAAGATATGCTTAATACAGAATGGTACAGAAAAAAATATGGTTCAATAGAACAGGTTATTGAAAATGCAGAAAATGTTTTTTTTGATGTAAAACCTTATGATTTAAATAATTATTACATCGCTTCAAAAGGTATTGTTTACAAACTTGAAAAACACTTTAAATCTCCAGATACCTCGGTTTTTGAAAATTATATTCTTGAAGATTTTACAAAAAAAACTAAAAGAATTGAAACAGAAGCTGTAAGAAAAAGATATGCACAGGCTTACAACAATATAGGACTTGAATTTATTAAAGAAAATAATTATGAAAAAGCCCTTCAGTTCTTTAATTTGTCACTTAAAATAAATATGGATTTAGGTGTGCTGAACAATAGAGAAAAAACCATCAGAAAAGAAAAACCATTTAATGATGAAATTGATAAATTAATAGATTTCAAGTATTTTGATAAAGCTGAAGAAAAATTATTAGAACAGGAAGACTGGGAAAGACTGGCTGAGGTTTACTGGAATACGGGTAAAATAGACAGACTTCAAAGTTTGGAAAATATTCCAGAGCTTTATAAGGGATTTTTAATGTTTAATAATAAAGAGTATGAGCAGGCTTCAAAAATTCTTATTCAGTATGGTTATAATGAACAGGCACTGATTTTTCTTGCACTTTCTCAGCATGCTCTTGGTAAAAGAGAAAATGCGATTAAAATACTTGAAGAAATATTAGCGGCAAATCCTAATAATCAGCGTGCTTATGACATTCTTTTGAATTTGAAAGGATATGTTTCGATTAAATAAAATATGAATTTAAACAGTGTTTTAAAAGATTATTTCAGTAATTTAACTGATTTATCCAATTTAAATAATTTATATGGTGATAGTATTTTCTATTACATAAATTCACTTATTCATCCAAATAAAATTATTGTGGTTAAAAATTCAAATGAGGCTTCAAAGTTTTATCAGAAATTTGTTCAGATTTTTCCAGATGAAAACATTTGTTATTTTCCTGATATCGACAGACTTTTTTTTGAAAATACTGTTCCTGAATCTTATTATGAAAAAGCAAGACTTTATGCTCTGGAAAAAATTCTGAACTCAGAAAAAATTACTGTAATAACATGTGTAAGAGGATTCTTTTTAAAATTGCTTCCTGTTGAACTGTTTAAAAAGCATTGCTTTATTTTAAAAAAAGGAAGTGCTTTTTTACCGGAAAATCTTGGAGAAATTCTTGTTACAACTGGTTATGAAAGAGTAGATGTGGTTGAAAATCCCGGAGAATTTGCAAGTCGTGGAGAAATTTTTGATATATGGCAGCCTGGAAGCGATTATCCTTTCAGAATTGGTGGCTGTTTTGATGAAATTGAATTTATAAAAAAACTTGGTGCAAATGATTATGAAAAAGACAGAGATGATTTTATTCTTAAAATTTTTCCAACTCGTGAAGTTATTAAAGATTCAGAATTTTTAACACATGATTATGATGAAAAAAACAATGTAACTCTCGAAAATTATTATGATAATTATCCGGCTGTATATAAAACTCAGTCAACAATACTGGACTGGATAAAAAATCCTGAAATAATATTAATTGAAAAAAATATTATAGAAAAAAATTATAATACCGTTTTAGATGAATTAAAAAGCTTTGATGTTATCACTCCCAAATTTATAATGGATTTTAATTATCTTACTTCAAAACATTACAGACAGATTTCTTTTATTGATGATTTTCATATTAAACAGAATGTTAATATAAAAACTGTTGAAAATTTTGACAAAAATATTTCCAGACTTGCTCAATTTGTGCTGACCTCAAATCTTCAAGGTTATAAATGTTTTTTCTGTTTTCTTAACAAGCCAAGACTAATAAGATTTAAAAGTGTGATGGAAGAATATTCAGTATCGATAAAAGATGAAGACAATTTGCTTGAAGGAGAAAATTTTGGCTGTGTAAATGGTATAAGCGAGGGATTTATTTTACCTGATGAAAAAATTATTGTTTTTGGTGAAGAAAATATATGGGGAAAAGCAAGGGTTTATAAACTTAAAAGAGAGCATAAAAAATTCAGAAAAAGTATTTTTTCTGTTTTTTCAGAATTGAAAACTGGTGATTATGCAGTTCATATTCATCACGGGATAGGTGTTTACAAAGGAATTATTAAAAGAAAACTCGGAAATACTGTAAAAGAATTTTTTTCAATGGAATATAAAAATAAAGATATGCTTTTTATTCCAATTGAAAATGCTGATTTTATTCATAAATATATTGGAAAAGAAAATCCTGAAATTTATTCACTTTCCGGCAAAAAATGGCAGAATGTTACTAAAAAAGCTCGAAAAAAAGCAAAAGATATTGCAAAAGATATGATAAAACTTTATGCCGAAAGAATGAATGCGCGTGGATATGTGTTTGGAAAAGATTCCGAATGGCAGCATGAAATGGAAGCTTCTTTTCCTTTTGAAGAAACAAAAGATCAGTTGAGAGTGCTTGAAGAAATTAAGAAAGATATGGAAAGTCCACAACCGATGGATAGATTATTATGTGGCGATGTAGGGTTTGGAAAAACTGAAGTTGCTGTAAGGGCTGCCTTTAAAGCAGTAATGAGTGGTAAACAGGTTGCTGTTCTTGCTCCCACAACTATTCTTGTAGAACAGCATCATAGAACTTTTACAGACAGGTTTAAAATGTTTCCGTTAAAAATTGAATGTGTGTCAAGAATGAAAACTCTGAATCAGACAAATGAAATTTTTGATAAATTAAAAACTGGTGAAATTGATGTTGTAATAGGAACACATAAGCTTTTATCAGATAAAGTTCAATTTGAAAAATTGGGATTACTAATTGTGGATGAGGAGCAGAGATTTGGGGTTGTTCATAAGGAAAAGTTAAAAAAGTTGAAAAAAAATGTAGATGTACTTACCATGACAGCCACCCCGATACCGAGAACTTTAAATATGGCATTAAACGGAATAAGAGATATTTCAATACTTGAAACACCACCAGAAAACAGACAGCCTATAAAAACCTATGTGCTTCCATTTTCTTCTGAACTTCTTAAAGAAGCTATAATAAGAGAGTTAGAAAGAGAAGGGCAGGTTTACTACCTTCATAATAATATTAATACAATTAATTTTGCTGCAAAAAATCTTCAGAATTTAATCCCTGAAGCACGTATTGGTGTTACTCACGGAAGAATTGCAAGGGGAGAGCTCAATAATCTGATGAGAGATTTTCTTGAAAATAAACTTGATATACTCGTTACTACTACAATTATTGAGTCTGGTATAGATATTTCCAATGTAAATACCATAATTGTTGAAAATGCCCACAGATTTGGACTTTCTCAGCTTTATCAGCTTAAAGGAAGGGTTGGCAGAAGTGAAAGACAGGCACACGCTTACCTTTTTTATCCAAAAGGAACAGAGCTGACTGAAAACGCTTATGAAAGATTAAAAACTCTCAAAGAACACACAGAGCTTGGCTCAGGATTTAAAATTGCAATGAAAGACCTTGAAATAAGAGGTTCTGGTAATGTTTTTGGTGGAGAGCAACACGGATTTATGGATGAAGTTGGATTTGAAATGTATTGTAGGATTCTAAAAGAAGTTGTCGGGGAAGAAAAGGGAGAGATTTACGAAGAGTGGAGAGAAATTCGATTTAATATTCCAATAAATGCCTATATACCTGATTATTTTGTCTCATCAAGAGATAATAAAATTGAAATTTACAGAAATATATCTTTATGCTCTTCTTATGAAGAAATTAACAGTGTTACTGCTGAGCTTAAAGAAAATTATGGAAGAATTCCTGAAGAAGTTCTGAATCTTCTTAAAATTCAGAAGCTGAAAATTGCTGGAAGAAAAGTAGGGTTAAAAGAAATTTGTGAATATGATAATAATAATATTATTCTAAAATTCTATGAACTTCATTTTTCGGCAACAGGTCTGAATGATTTTCTGGCAAAATTTGAAAACAATCTGAATCTTAAACTTAATATTTCAGATTCAGTTGTAATAAAGAAAGAAAGAGGAGGGGTAAACTTTATTTTTGAACAGGTTGAAAAAATTTTACAATATATGAAGTTTTGTGTTAATATGAGAAACTAAAAAATAAGTATATGGGGGTAGTATTCCATGTTTTTCGGAAATAAAAATAAAATATTGAAAGTTGTAATCTGGGTTATTGTTATTGCTTTTGCCGGTGGTGGAATTGGTATTGGTGGTTCTTCGCTTATAATGGCCTGTAAGGAAAAAGGGCAGCAGGATGCTCTTCACCGAGAAGCTTTAGAAAAAGATGAAGAAAGACTGAGAATTCCTGATGATATAAGAAATATTGAACTTGCAAAAATTGGTGAAGATAAAATAACTGCTGGAAAATTTTTCGATTATTTCAGAAAACTGAATCCTGAAATTAAAAACAGATATACTACTGTAGAGCAGAGAGAGCAGGTGCTTGATTATATAATTGAAAGAGAAATAATTAACAACTTTGCAATTTCTTCTAAAATAGAAGTCAGTGAACAGGATAGAATTCAGATTTTATACAGACTAATGGGTGATCAGCTTAAAAATGTTCCTCAGAATCAGGTTAAAGATATGATTGAAAAAGGATATTTTGATGCAGCTGAGCTTAACTATGCAGTTACAGAAAATAAAGTAAAAAAAATGGTAACTGTTCTTCCGGAAGACAGAAGTGATGAAAATTTAAGAAAATACTATGAACAGCATAAATTCAGATATATGAAAGATAATGAATATCTTGTTTCTCATATAATGATTAAAAAAGATACTCCTGAACTTGAAAAAGCTGTTAAAAATAATATCAAAGAAGGAACACTGGAAAGATATTATGAAAATAACAAAAGAAAATACACAGGTCAGGCAGCGGTTAGACTTAAAGGAATTTTTATCAATCCTGAAAATTTTCAGGTAAATTCCGTAGAGGAAAATGAAATTAAAGAATATTTTGAAAAAAACAGTCAAAAATACATTGTTGAAGAAGAAGTAAAAGCTTCCCATATTCTTATTAAAAATGAACAGAAAGCTAAAGAAATTCTTGACAGAGTAAAAAAAGGTGAAAGTTTTGAAGAACTGGCTGAGGAATATTCAGAAGATCCAGGTTCAGCTAAACTGAAAGGTGACTTGGGCTGGTTTAAAAGAAATACTATGGTAAAAGAATTTGATTCAAAAGTATTTTCAATGAAACCTGGTGAAGTATCAAATCTTGTCGCGACAAATTTTGGTTATCATATAATAAAACTTTATGAAAAAAAGGATAGAAGAGAAAAAACTCTTGAAGAAGTAAGAAATGAAATTGTTAATGAAATAAAAAAAGATTTGAAATGGGAAAAAGCTCAGGAAGTCATTGACGAAATAGCTTATAAAATAAATTCTGGCGAAACATTTGAAAGTTATATAGATAAATCTCATGGTGCTACAGCTTCTTTTGAAGGTGACCTTGACTGGGTTACCAAAGGCGAACAAACTTCTAATCTTCATATTGACAGACTTGAAGGTGAAATTTTCCGAAGAAAAAGATTATTACCTGAAGTTGAAAACGTTATTTTTAATTTAAGGCTCGGTCAGGTTTCGGAAGTTGTTAAATCCTCCACAGGATTTCATTTATTCAGACTTGTTGACAGAAGACAGGCTGAGATAAGACCTTATGCTGAAGTTAAAAATCAGGTTGAAAAAGATTTCATGGTATGGCAGAAAAACATACTTGCAAATAATAAAGCCAGGGAAGCTCTGAATAAAATAAATTCAGGGCATGAGTTTGCAGCTGTTGCAAAAGAATATTCAGATGGAAACACAAGTGAAAAAGGTGGAGAACTTCCATGGTTTCCTATGGGTGTTTTACCTGAAGAAAGAAAAGATTTGCAGGAAGCTTTAGATGGTCAGATAGCAAGTTTTACTTATTTCTTTAAAAATAACCAGTTCCAGGCAGGTGTTTCAGTTGCAAATGAGATTGAAAATGCTGTAAAAAGACTTCAGAAAGGTGAAATTTCGCAGGTTGTTGAAACTTCAGATGCTTATCATATTATCAAACTTGAAGATATAAGAGATGGTGAAATTCCAACCTTTGAAGAAATTTATGCTCAGCTTGTTGAGGACGTTTCTGTTGAAATTACTGAAGAAGATTTACTTGATTATTATAATAGTAATATTGAAAGATATACCGAACCTGAACAGGTTAAAGTAGCTCATATTCTTGTAAGTGAAATTGCAAAAGCGGCAATGGTATATGACATGGTAAAAGCTGATGGTGATTTTTCAAAAATAGCTAAAGAAAATTCTGAGGATTATACAAAAGATAATGGTGGAGAAATTGGATATATCAGTCGTGGAAACATGCCTGAAAAATTTGAAGAGGTGGCATTCAGTTTAGAAATAAATGAAATTTCAGAGCCTGTTGAAACAACTTATGGTTTCCATATAATAAAAGTGCTTGATAAAAAACCATCAGTGGTTGCTACTTTTGAAGATAAAAAAGAAGAAATCAGAGATGAACTGTTTTCACCTCATCAGGATAGATTATTCCAGCAATGGCTTACTGAGCAGAAAAA